>JAZSLM010000079.1:0-18764 GCA_045535375.1 Eubacteriales bacterium | reverse complement strand
ATTCCTCGGTCGCGTGGGGGCAACGGGTGTGGAAGCGGCATCCCGAGGGGGGATTCGCGGGGGAGGGAATGTCGCCCGCGAGGTGGATGCGGTTCATCTTGACGTCGGGATCGGGGTTGGGGATCGCCGAGAAGAGCGCCTGCGTGTAGGGGTGCAGGGGATTGTCGAAGATGTCCTTCTTGGCGCCGAACTCCATCATCTTGCCGAGGTACATAACGCCGACCTTATCCGAGATGAACTTGACGACGGAGAGATCGTGCGAGATGAAGAGGTAGGTCAGGTTCATCGAGCGCTGAAGATCTTTAAGCAGATTGATAATCTGCGCCTGGATCGAAACGTCGAGCGCCGATACGGGCTCGTCGCAGATGACGAGCTCGGGCTTGACCGAAAGTGCGCGCGCGATGCAGATACGCTGACGCTGACCGCCCGAAAATTCGTGGGGGTAGCGCTCGTAATAGTAGTCGCGCAGACCGCATTTTTCCATAAGGTCGAGGACGTAATCCTTGACCTCATTCTTCGGAACTATGCCGTGAACGAGCACGGGCTCGGAGAGGATGTCACCGACCGTCGCGCGTGGAGGAAGCGAGGAATAGGGGTCCTGGAAGATGATCTGCATCTTTGTTCGCAGATCGCGCAGGTCCTGACCTTTAAGATCTGCAATATTCTGACCCTTGAAGTAGATCTCGCCGCCGCTCGAGGGATGGAGGCGGAGAATGGTTCTGCCGAGAGTGGTCTTGCCGCATCCCGACTCGCCGACGATGCCGAGCGTTTCGCCGGCTTTCAGCTTGAAGGAAACGTTATCGACCGCAACGAGCTCCTTGGTGGGCTTGCCCATAAGGGTCTTTGCAAGCACGAAGCGCTTCTGGAGGTTTCGTACTTCAAGTATAGCCTCGGGGTCGGGAGGGAGGATGTTCTTGATTTCGTCAGACATTTAATTATCCTCCTTTCCGTAGAGGTGGCAGGCAACGTAGTGCGTGGGGCTGACCTGAACCATTCCGGGATAGTCGCCCGAGCACTTGGCGATGCACTTGTCGCATCTTTCCTTGAAATAGCAATGAGTGGGCATATTTACGGGGTTGGGGACGTTGCCGGGGATGTTGAAGAGGGTGTCGGAATCCGAATTCATAGTCGGCTTCGACTTCTGCAGGCCGATCGTGTAGGGATGGCGGGGATCGTGGAAGATCTCGGAAGCCGTGCCGCGTTCGATGACCTTGCCCGCGTACATAACGACGACGTAGTCAGCCATTTCCGCGATAACGCCAAGGTCGTGGGTGATGAGCATGATCGAGCCGTTGATCTTTTCCTTAAGATCGCGGAGAAGATCAAGGATCTGCGCCTGAATGGTAACGTCGAGAGCCGTCGTGGGCTCATCGGCGATGATAAGGCGGGGGTTGCAAGCGAGCGCCATCGAGATCATAACTCTCTGACGCATACCGCCCGAAAGCTCGTGGGGGAATGAAGAGTAAACTCGGTCGGGAGCTGCGATTCCGACAAGCTCGAGCATTTCAAGCGACTTTGCCTTCGCGCTTTCCTTCGTCGCGCCGGGAACGTGGATGAGGGTGACCTCATCGAGCTGTTCGCCGATGGTGAAAACGGGGTTGAGAGAGGTCATCGGCTCCTGGAAGATCATGGAGATCTGGTTGCCGCGGATGCGGTGGATCTCACTCATAGGCATTTGTGCAATGTCATAGACCTTGCCGTCGTTCGAGCGGAAGCGAATGGAGCCGTCAACGATCTGTCCCGTGGGACCCTGAAGGAGTCGCATAACCGACATACTGGTTACGGATTTTCCGCATCCCGACTCGCCGACAACGCCGACGGTGGTGCCCGCGGGGATCTCGAAGGATACGCCGTTTACTGCCTTGACTACGCCCTGATCGGTGAAGAAGTAGGAGTGAAGGCAGTCGATCTCGAGGATGTTTTCGGGATCCTTCATCTCGGTGAGGTATTCGGATTCGTCACATTTGCGGAACTTTTTGGCTTCAAGCTCGCGCATGACCTTGGCGTTTGCCTTGGCGATAGCGCGGACTTCCTTGCCCGAAAGATAGTGTCCGCCGGACTTTTTCTTACCTATATTATTAATAGCCATATCTGATTACCTCCTTTGCTTGGGGTCGAGTGCATCGCGCAGACCGTCGCCGACAAAGTTGAAGCCGAGAACGGCAATGATGATGCAGAGGCCGGGAGGTCCCCAGACGTTGAAGAAGTTCTGGAGAATATTCGAGTCCTCGGCAACGATGTTGATCATCGTACCCCAAGCCGCAAAGGGCGCGCGAACACCCATATTGAGGTAGGAGAGCGATGCCTCATAGAGGATCATACTACCGAGGGAGAGGGTCATCGAAACGATGAGCTGGGGCATTACGTTCGGGATAAGATGCTTGAAGATCTTGCGCGAGGTCGAATAGCCCATAGCCTCTGCTGCGACCATGTATTCCTGCTCACGGAGGAAAAGGATCTGTCCGCGGACGAGTCGCGCGGTTCCGGGCCACGAGAAGAGGGTCAGGAACGCCATCAGGAAGTAGATTCGCATATTTGCCGCGACGTTTGCCGCGTCAAGCAGGGTCGAGATGATAAGAAGGATCGGGAAGCCGGGCAGGCACATCAGAATATCGCAGATACGCATGATAACGTCATCGATAACGCCGCCAAAATAGCCCGAAATGCCGCCGAGCACAACGCCGAGGATGTTGATGGCGAAAACGGCGATGAAGGAAACGGCAAGCGAGATGCGTCCGCCGTACATCAGACGGGTGAAGACGTCGCGGCCGTCCTTGTCGGTGCCGAGGATGTGATCTTTCGAGGGCTTTGCAAGCGAGTTGATCTCCTTGCCCGTCTCAACGAGCTGATAGAAGGAGTGGGTCTCGCCGTTTTCCTCGTATGTAACGAGGGAGTATGTGTACTCGGTCTTGCCCGAAAAATCCTGCTGGGTCTCGCCCCAGACGGGGTAGATTATCGGTCCGAGCCAGCAGAAGAGGAAGAGCCCGACGATCATAAGAAGTCCGACCATCGAGAGCTTCGAGCGGAAGAAGCGGCGCGCGACCATTCTGCCGGGCGAGAGGAGCTTGACGTTTTTGTCGTGCGGCTCGGTCGCGGCGGCTTCGGGGGTAACTACTTTTTCATTTTCGTTTGACATAATAATTACCTCCTTTACTTGGTCAGCTTGACGCGCGGGTCAACGATAACGTACATAAGGTCGGCAAGAAGCACGCCCATAACGCTCAGGAGAGCGAGGAACATATTGTATCCCATAATGAAGGGGATGTCCGCCTGCATCATTGCCTTGAAGGCTACGTTACCGATACCGGGCAGGTCAAAGACCTGCTCGGTTATGATCGCTCCGGAGAAGAGCGAGGGGAGAAGTCCCGCAAGCGAGGTGACAAGGGGAATGAGAGTGTTGCGGAATGCGTGCTTGTTGATAACGACGCTTTCTTTTAAGCCCTTTGCGCGCGCGGTGCGGATGTAGTCGGAGTTGAGTACTTCGAGCATATTTGTTCTGGTCATTCTCATACGTCCGCCGATCGAAAGGATAACGACGGTCAGTATCGGGATGAACATATGCATGAAGTAGTCGCCGAGAAGGGCGATTCCCGTATTTGACGCAGTCGCGTCAACGAGTCCCGAGGGCGGGAAGAGCCCGATCTTGTTTGCGAGGAGGTCCTTGAGCACCTGTCCGAAGAAGAAGGAGGGAAGCGAGATACCGATCATTACGCAGATGGTAACGAGGTAGTCGCGGATCGAATACTGATGCGTTGCCGCGGTGATACCGAGGGGTATCGCGATCAGGAACTCAAAGACGGTTGCGATAAGCGCTACGGCGAAGGAAACGCCCATATGGTCGACGATAACGTCGAGGACGGGCTGACCGTAGACGAAGCTCGTACCGAAATCGAATCGGCAGAGCGCGCCGAGCCACTGAACATATCCCTTGATAATACCCATGAAGCTTGAGTCGGAAAGGCCGTACATTTCGTACATCGTCTGTATCGCCGTTTCGTCAAGCGAGGTATTGTTCGAGAGCGCCGCGATCTTATTGGTTACAAAGTCGTAAGGCATACAGCGAACGAGAATGTAAATGATCAGCGAAACGCCGAGCAGGATAAGCAGGGCAAGCGCAAGTCTTTTGATTATATACTTGAACATTTTTTATCAGTTAGCAAACTCGATCTCCCAGATCTTGTCAAGGGGAGAGGTGTAGGGGTTGATCTCTGCGGGGAGAGAATCGGAATTGATCACCTTTGCGTTGTAAGCGTAGAGGACCTTACGCTGATATACGGGAAGCTCAACTGCGAGGTCGAGAACGTAGCCCATAGCTTCGCGGTAGAGTGCGGAACGCTCTGCCTGATCGTTGATCTCACGCGCGTCGTCGATAACGTCGCTGAGCTTGTTTAAGATCTGGGTCTCCTCGGGATAGGAAGCGGGAGACGCGAGGATCTCGCGGTAACCCCAGGCAAGGGTGCTGGTTGCGGTCGAGTTCTTGTGGTAGACCTGATACATATCGGGGTCAACGGTGGTGCCCCAAGCTGCTGCCCATACTGCAAGCGAGCCGGTTGCGAGCTTGGTGAGAGCCTGAGTATCCGGAACTACCTCGATGTTCCATCCGCACTCGTTCAGCAGGTCTGCTGCGGACTGGAAGGTCTGATAGGTGGGGTGATCGGTGAGGTTGGAGCCTGCGATGGTGAACTTGATCGAGAGCGCGGAGTCGCCTGCGGAAACGCCTGCGAGCTGCATATATTCAAGAATAGCCTTCTTTGCTTCCTCACGGTCGAAGAGGATCGCGGGGTAGTCGTGGAGGTTGTCACGGCTGTTGTTTCCGCTTGCATCCTTGGGGTAAGCCCAGGAAACGGTGGACATCGGCCAGTAGATGGTCTCTGCCATACCGGTCGAGTAGTAGGAGAGTGCGAGGGAGGTGTTCATAGCGGACATGATTGCCTTACGAACGTAGATGTTCGGGATCTTGCCTGCATTGACGCCGATGTAACCGTAACCGAGCTGATCGGTGTAGGTCTTTTCGATGCCCTTGGAAGCGAGACCGTTGATGAGGTCGATGTTAGCCTGAGTGAACTGGGGGGTTACGAAGTGAACAGAGCCGGATTCGAGTGCCGAGATAGCGTTCGAAGCGGAAACTACCTGGTAACGAACTTTCTCGATCTTGGGCTGACCCATCATGAAGTTGTTGTTAGCCTTGAAATAAACGACGTTGTCCTTGAAGAAGTCGCCCTCTGCGGGAGTGTCGCTGTTCTGGGAGTCGGTAACCTTGTATGCGCCTGCACCCATGGGGAGCTTAACGTTTCTGGAGGACTGGATCACGTCCTTCATATAGCCGAAGGAAGCGTAGTCAACGCCGAACTTGTTCTGCGCGATATCAACGGTGTAGCCCTCTGCGTAGTAGTGCTGAGGAGCAACGGAGAACGCGAAGTTCCAGATAGCCTTGGGGTCGGTGCCGTTGATGGTGATCTCGAGAACGTCGTATTCCTCAGCGTTTACGGGCTTGCCGTCAGCGTCGTGCTCGTGAGCAACGGTGTAAGTGCCGTTCGATGCGGTAACGGTAGCAACGTCGGTGGTGTGACCGAGAGAAACGATACCTGCGATGTTGGGAACGGTGAGCTCGTCGTCCTTCATGTTAGCGCGAAGGATAACTTCCTTTGCCTTTGCGGCATAGGTGGTGCGGAGCTTGTTTGCGGTTGCCCAATAGGAAAGGATGATGTCGAGCTCCTGCTCGATCTTGGAATTGTAAACGTAGTCGATTGCGGAGTTCATATCCTTTACAACGTCGGAGTTGTAGAGGCGGGTGACCTTTTCGATCTGGGACTTGATGTCCTTGTTGGTCTCGGGGTCCTTTGCGTACTCAACGGTAACGTAACCCTCTGCGTACATGAAGGAGGTTACTTCGTCGAATTCGCCGGTGGACTTATAGGGCTCCTCGAGGTATGCTTCCTTTGCGGAAACGTAGTCGGTGTTGAGCTCTTCCTTGAAGAGGCGGAGAGCTTCTTCGTAGTCTTCGAGAAGATTCTTGGTGCTTACGTCAGCGGGGTTGTTCGAAACCGCGTTGACATAACCCGAGGAGAGGGTGTGGTTGTTAATAGCGTCAACCATCTTGGAATAATCTGCGCTGTAGCTGCCCGCGGTCTGGGTCTTGCCGACAGAGCGGAAGAGGTTGATAAGCTCGTTGAGACGGTTCTGCGCGCGGTCGTTTGCGGCAGAGGTGATGGTGTCGTCAACGTCGGTAGAACCCGAGCCGATGGTCTGGGTGCGGTAGTCCTGAAGACCTACGATATCGGTCGAGTACATGGTGGAAGAACCGGTATATACGGGATCGAGGTAAACGTAGAGGTTGAAGAGGACGTCTTCCATGGTCATGGGGTGACCGTCGGAGTAAACGATATCGTTCTTGAGAACGAAGGTGTAGGTGGTCTTGTCGGTTGCCTGATCGTAATTGACGACGTAGTCAAGAACGGCAACCGAGTGATCCTTACCGTAAGCAACGGTAACGTCACCGTTCACGTAGTCGGAGCCGAGCATGCTGATCTGGGTCATCGAAACGATGGTGGCATCGGCACCGGTGGTGGAGAAGAAGGGGTTGAAAAGACCGTCGAGGTCTTCGGTCATGATAACGAGTGCGTCGGGTGCGGAACCCGTACTGCATGCGGTGGTTGATGCGAGAACACCGAAGAGCATAACGGCGGCAAGCATCAGTGAGAGAATTCTCTTTGACATTTTGATTTCCTCCAATTTGTATTTCAAAAAATTAATTCAAGAATGTGAGCGCGATCTCGCCCGAAGCGGGATCGGTGACGATCGAGATCTTGGTTTCGGCTCCCTCGGCGAGGGAAACTTTAACGCCGGAGAGGGAAATACCTCTGTTATCGCCGCTTCCGACGAGTGTGCCGAGCGAGTATTCCTGCGGATAGATATCGCCCGAAATGATGAATTCGGAATTTGCCACGGTCACGCCGTCAAGAGCGGCGTCTGCGGAAAGCTGACCGCAAAGGAGTCCGAATGCCGCACCCTGCATACGCGAGCCTGCGGCGAGAGTGTACTTGATATTCTCAAAGCTCACGCCCTTGATCGAAGCGCCCGAAGTGAGCGAGCCGAAAAGACCGCCGTTGGTCTTTGAGTTATCTGCCTGAATGAATGTGATGTTCGAGAACTTGTGTCCGTTACCCTCGATCTTGCCGGTGAAAGCACCGCCAGCGAGAGCCGCGGACCAGTTGAGTCCGGTGAAATCGAGGTCTGCCTCGATGTAGTAGCATCCGCCGAGCTTGCTATTTCTAACGAACTGTTCGGCAGAGGAGATACGGTACCATTCGCCCTCGGCGAATTGAGTGTAAACGCAGATCTTTTCGGTAGCGCCCACGCCGTGCTCGTAGTCGATGTCGCCCGAAAGCGTTTCGGTCACGGGGGCGGTCATTGCCTCGTCAAGATAAGCGCCCACGAAGGTCTTGCCCGAAATTTCGGGGAAGGAGTTCATGTTCAGCTTGCCCGTTGAGGTGTCCCATACGGGAATATCGAGCGATATGAGCTGCTTTGATTCGTAAAGATCGAATCCGCCTTGCTCGTTCTGAACGTAAAATTCAAAGTTAAAATAGGGGATCCAAGCCGCATAAAGCGTCATGAAGGGCTCCTCGGAGCTGTAATTGCCCTCGGGAACCGAAAGGGTGTCGCTCTCAAAATTCCAGAGTCCCGAGTAGGTGTATCCCTGCTCAAGTCCGGATTCGGAGGTGGGTCTGCCGTATGCGTCGAGGGGATTGCCTGCCTCGTCGGTGCGGGGCGCGCACTCGCGGTACCAACCCGCAAAGAAGCAGCCGTTCTTCGAGATAGAGAACGCACGGTCGCCGCGGCGGCTGTCGTCGGGAGTGAGCAGACTCAACTGATAGTTGCCCGCGGAGTCCTTTTTGGCATCCGCAAGTCTGAACACGTCAACGACCTGAACGTTTTCGGTGTTAGCAAAAGCACCGCCCGCGGGATCGAAGCGCACGCTTACGGTGTAGCCCTCTTCGTTGAGTCCCTCGTAGGGCAGCTCCCATTGGGAGCAGCCCGCAAAGGTGCAGAGGACGGTAAGCATAGCCGCGATGATCGCGATCAGCTTGATTTTAGTCATTTTCATTTTCGTCTTTCTTTTCTCCTTCCTCTGTCTTTTTGTTCTTTCTGATAAGGACTGTGTCGCTGACGATAATAGCGAGTACTGCAAGCGCGAGAAGCGCGGTGAGGATGATAATGATGATAGTGGGAGTATCGAGTCCGTCGGGTCCTTCTTCGACGGGAGGCTCTGTCTGCTCGCCGCCCTCAAGGGTGAGAAGCTTTTCGATTCTCGCCTCTGCCTCGGTCAGCTTCTGGTAATTGGTGACGAGTGCGCGCTGTTCGATAGTCGAGATCGCGTCGTATGCGGCGCGAGCGGCTTCAACTGCCGTCTTGTCGTCGAGCGAAACGGTCTCGGGGAGCTTGTCGATGAGGTCGATAGCGGCGAGAGTTACGTCGTCGGCTGCCGCAGCACCGAGAAGGACGTTGTCGAAGTAGTTACCGAGGATGAAGGAGTCATAGTTCTTGCCGTTTGCGGGGCAGACCATCGTGATCCTGTTTTCAATGTGACCGATGTAGTCGATGAAGTTTGCGCCGTAGTAAACGACGTAGGGCGCGTCGGCGGCGTTCCACATGAAGCAGTCAACGATGCCGAGACCCGAGAAGATGAGCTCCTTGCCGTTGCCGTCAACGAAGTTGTAGTCGCCGGTTGCGGGGATGTTTTCGTAGGATGCGAAGTAGTTGTAGTCGAATTCTTCCTCGAGGATGGGAGCGTTGTAGCTCTGGAATGTCACGAGAGTGAGATTCTCACAGCCATAGAACGCCTTGTGACCGATCGCGGCAACTTCCTTCGGAAGCTCGACGCTCTTTACGTCGCTTCCCGCGAACGCCCATGCCGAAATTCTTGCGGTGCCGTCGGCAACCGTCGCGTTCTTGCCCTCGCCCGCCCAGGTGATGAGCTCAAGACCGTTCGGGATCACGCGGTAGAGCGAGCCGCCGATGACCTTGACGCTCTCGGAGAGATCGTAGTCAAGGCTTACCTCGTCGTAGACCTTGCCGTTGAAGTCGACTTTGTTGATCTTTGCGAAGGGTTCGAGGACGCACATAGCGAAGGGGTTGTCGCCGATATTCGTCAGCTTTTCGCCGAGAATAACGGTGAAGGGAGTTTTTTCTTCCTTAATAAAGGCGTGCTTGCCGATGAATTCTGCGCCGGACAGGTCGATGGAGGTCAGCGCGGAGTAAGCAAAGCCGTAGTCGCCGACCGAGGCGATCTTATCGGCATTCGTGAGAGTGGTGAGCGCGGTACAGTATCCGAATGCGCCCTCACCGACCTTTACGCCATCGGCGAACTTGACCGAGATGAGGCTTTCAGTGCCCGTGAATGCGTATTCGCCGATCTCGGTAGCCTTCGAGAGGTCAGCCGACTTGAGTGCGGTGTAAGCAAATGCGTTCTTGCCGATCTTCACAATATTTGCAAAGGTCATGTTTTCAAGCGCGATGCAGTTGTAGAACGCGCTGTCGGCGATCTCGGTGAGTGCCGAGCCCGACTTGACCGATTTAAGGCTTCTCATATAGGAGAAGGCGCCCTCGCCGATCTTTTCGGCGGAGGAGATGTCGATCTCGGTCAGAAGGGGTGCGTGGTAGTGGTAGAGGTAAGAGCCGTCGTCAGCCGTTGCGATGGTGCCGAAGCTCTGATCGAGGTATTCGTAAGTCGCGTCGCCCGAGAATGCGTATGCGCCGATCGATCTTACCTTCGAAAGGTCGATCTTCTCAAGCTTCGATGCGTTGTAGAACGCGTAGTCGCCGATCTCGACGCCCGTGCCGAGCTTGACCTCGCTCAGCTCTGCCGCGCTGTAGAACGCGCCCTCGCCAAGCTTTACGTTGTTACCGATAGTGAGCGAGTGGATGGGGGAGGTGAATACGTAGAAGTAGATACGGGAGTTGTCCGCAAGTCTGTAATAATCGTAGGTCCAGTTGTTCTTGATATCGGAGCGGAACGCACCGTTGCCGATGACTGCACCGTTGCCGATGGTGATGCTTTCGAGCTTCGCGCAATCGCGGAAGGCGTTCGCGCCGACCTCGGTGTTGTCCGCGATCTTGACGGAGGTGATGGCGGTATTTCTGAACGCGCCCGAGCCGATGTACTTGACAGCAGAAAGATCGGGAGTTGCGGTAATGGCGGTATTTATGAAAGCATTGTTGCCGATGTGAGTCAGCTTGCCGAATTCAACGTTTACAAGCTCCCGGCAGTTAGCGAATGCGTAGTTGCCTATCTTGGTTACGCCGGGAAGCTTGACAGAGGTGATGCTGTTGTTACCCGAGAACGCGCCGTCGGCGACTGCGGTAACCGACGTGTGCAGCTCGATCTCTTCCGCTATGGGAGAACAGAGAAGGACAGTCTTTCCGTCGGAGGAAAGGAGATATGCTCCGCCGGCCTGGGACTTAAACGTGGTGTTGCCCTCAGCTACCGTGAAGGATGCGACCTTGGTGCCGCGGAATGCGTATTCGCCGATGACGGCAACGTCGCGTCCGATGGTCACCTTTTCAAGGTTCTTGCATCCGTCGAAGCTTCCCGCAGGGATGACCGACGCGTTGACCGAAATTTCCTTGAGTGCCTCACAGCCTGCGAAGACGTACTGACCGAGCTTGATCTTTTCAGCCTGGATGGTCACGGTCTTAAGCTTTGCACAGCCGGAGAATGCGTAGGAAGCAACCGACTTGGTCTTTTCGGAGAGGGTGAGCTTCTGGAGATTCTTGTTGTTTGCAAAAGCGTATTCGCCGAGCGCAACGCCCTCTGTAAGAGTAATAGCGCCCGAGATGTTACAGTCCATAAACGCCTTTTCGTTGATGAACTTGACGTTACCGATGCCCTCGACCGATACGAGCGAGATACAACCCGCAAACGCGCCGTAGTCGATGGTGGTAAGAGTGGAGGGAAGAACGATTCTCTTGAGTGCGGTCAGGTTAGCAAACGCGAAGCGTCCGATCTTTTCAACGCCCTCGGGAATGATCACTTCCTCAATGGTGTTGTCGCCGAGGAACCACATCTTGGTGGTTTCGGGAACTTCCTCGGAGATCTCGTCCTCCTCGGTCTTGGGAACGTAGTCGAAGTTCGCGAACGCGTACTGACCGATCTCGGTGACCGCGAGAGTGGAGGGGAAGGTTACCGTTCCGCCGAGACCGAAGTAGTGGGTAAGCGAGGGACCCGAGGTGATCCAGGGCTCCTTGACCTCAACGGAGATCGACTTGGAATAGTAAGTTGCCTTGTCATCAAGCAGAACGTTTACCGAAATGCTTGCAAAGCCTTCCTTGACTGCCGTGATCGTTCCGTTTTCGTCAACGGTCACGATGTTTTCATTGCTCGATTCAAACACGACCTTGGTATCCTTCGGGAAGAAGGCGTCGAGGCGGTAGCGGAGGATGACGGACTCGGAGGGGAACATCGAGAGCGAGTAGTTCTCGCCGACGAACTTGCGCTCGTCGCCGTCAGCACCGATATCGCGCTCGGTAGCATCGAGCTGATAGTATGCTTTCTTGGTGTAGTAGCCTGTCAGAACGAAGTTGTCGGTGACGGGCTTGTCGAATTTCTGATATCCCTCGTCGCCCTCGCCGAGAACGGTGAGCGCGAGATGCGCCGTTTTCTTGGTCACGGGGTCACGCGCAACGATCCTCGTCACACCGGGCTTGAGCGCGATGACTTTATTGCCGACGATATCGGCAACGTTCATATTGGTCGAGTAGTACTCGAGAAGCTCGCTCCACTCGGTTCCGGGATAAAGGATGGGACGAAGGTCGTAGGTCTGGTTGGGGGAGAGGGTGATGCTTTCTTCCTCAAAGTACATATCAACGTACTCGTCGGGGAGGGAAAGCTCGTATGTCGCGGTGTTGAGTGCGTAGTCGTAGGTAACGATGGTGAAGGTATTCGCGTTAGCCGCGTTTTCCTTGATCTGCTGGACATAGTCGGTCAGCTCGTAAACGACGTAGGAGGTCGAGTTGAAATCCGAGTAGATCGAGGTGAGGTATCTGTCAAAAGCGTTGAAGACGAACTCACCGTTCTGATCCATTGCAACGTAGCCGAACTGCGCGCCCATCGAGAAGTGGTTGTCGTAGATCGCAACCTTTGCGAAAAGACGGGTCTTTTCTTCCGAGCGGTCGTATTCGGTGTAGTACTCAACGCCGGTCACCGCGGGAGCGGAGAAGTCAACGTAGAGCGGGAACTCGAAGGTGTTATTGAGGTTCTTTGCCTCGCCGCCGTCGCCGTAGTCAAGGAAGCCCTTGAGGGTGACGGTGTACTGAGTGTTGTTTTCAAGCTCGTTTTCGTAAGCGTCAAATCCGATCTTGATGTTTGCGGGGTAGATCGATCCGCCGTCGCCGTAGGACTTGCGGATGTCATTCTCGGTCTTCGAGAAGACGACCTCGCCTGTTGCGTCGTTGGTGATGGTGATCTCGATGCGCTCAGCGCTTCTGAGAAGTCCGCCCCAGACGTATTCAAGCGAGTGGACCGTACCCTCGACGTTCGAGATCGAGATATACTTGCGGTCCGCCGCGATCAGCTTGGTTGCGGGATCCTGCTCAAAGTAGTAGGAGCCGAGGAAGGATACGTAGTCGTCGTAAAGCGAGCCGACGGGGCGTGTTGCGTATGCATCGGGGAGAGTTTTGTCGGCAAGGTCGATCGAATCGTCGATCTCGTCGGCGTTGGTCTCGAAGTAGTCGATGTCGAAGAGGGGAGCAACGGTCCAGTCGCCGTAGAAAGCGAGGAAGGGAGCCGAGAGGTTGATCTCGGTGCCCGCGGTTGCGGTGAGGATGACGAAGCCTTCAACGTACATACCGTTCTCGAAGCGGTTCAGATATTCCTTGTCCGCATCCGAGATGGTAACTGTCACGGTAACGTCAGCGGTCGCGCCTGCGGCAACGGTGAGGTTTTTGCCGTTGAGCGTACCACCCGAAACGTTCGTGATCTCAACGGTCGTGCCGTTCTCGAGGAGATAACCTTGCTCGTCAACGGTGTATTTGCCGTCATTTGTCTTGGTATCGCTGATACCCTCGGTCATAACAGTTGCTGATATATCATAGGAAAGTGAAGAAGAACCAAAGTTATATACTGAGAAATTGAGGGTGTAAACGCCCTTCTTTTCGGGATCGTCGCCAAGCTCGATCTTGGATTTATCCATAATACTTCCGTCCTTACGGCTCTTTGTGAGGATGTAAGCATCGGTTGCGATCGCGCTTGTCAGATTTGCAAGACCCGCGCCCTGCTTTCTTACGGCGTAGGGCAGACCGTTTTTGTTGATAACGATGTCAGCGGTGGACATGAGCAGTCTGTTGACGACAGCCGCGATCTCGACGTTGTTGTCGGCGATTGCGGGGAAGTTCTCACGAACGTACTGACGGAGGATGGCAACAAGACCCGAAACGTTGGGGCAAGCCATCGAGGTACCCGAAATTCTGTCATAATCCTGACCGGGAACGGAGGAGAGGATCATTCCGCCGTGCGCGGTGATCTCGGGCTTGATCTCAAGGTCGGGGGAAGGACCCCAGGATGAGAAGTCGGACATGAAAGGACCGGAGGTCTGGGTGCGCGAGATCTTCAGCTTACCCGTTCCCACTGCCGCGAGCATTTCGCCCTCGTCCTGGCTGATCGAGCAGACAGCGAGCTTCGCGTCGCCGACGGTCATCTTGATATCACCCGCAACGTTGTTGTAGATGATGATACCTGCGGCGCCCTTCTGCTGTGCAACCTGAGCCTTTTCCTCAAAGGTGGTCGAACCACGGCTTACGAGAACGATCTTGCCCTCGACTTCAATGCCGGTGTAGTCGGCGGAGCGTCCCGCGCCGGGAATGGTTACGAAATCGTATTCAGCCTCATCCGTGCCCTCGGGCAGAAGGTCGGCAACGAATTCCTTTTCCTCGGAAACTCGGTCGGTTGCTTCTATGTAATAGATGATGGTTTCGCCGAAAAGCATATAGGGGGTCTTCGCGCCGTTGACCGATGCAACCGAGAGCGCGCCCTTATATGTCGAGGGCGAGCCGACGGTTCCGTTGTCGGGATTGGAGGTAAGACCGAGGTTACCGTTCTTCTCCGAACCGTAGGTGGAGGTGAAGCTGTTGGAAGCCGCAACTACCATGCTGATTCCGAGCTCGCGGATGCGGTCGTAAACGCCCGTGATCTGTTCTTTATCGTTCTCGCGCGAGAAGCCCGCGGAGGTACCGATAGACATGTTGATAACGTCGACCTCAAGAACCACGCAGTCCTCAAGAGCCGCAAGGATCCAGGAGGTACGCGCGGTGTCCTCGATATCCGAAAAGATCTTCATGATAGCGAGCTGTGCGTTGGGCGCAACACCGGTGATTACGTCGTCCTTACCCGCGATAACTCCGGCAACGTGCGTGCCGTGGTCGCTGTGGATGGGGAAAACATCCGCGTCGCCGTCAGCGTAGTCGAATCCGTAGGGGACCTTTGTGCTGATGTAAACGTCGGATGCGGTCAATCCCGCCTGCTTGTCCGCCGCGGCGGTGTCGCCGACGAAGCCTTCAACGTCCGAGAATGTCATTCCGAGAGTGTCGGAGGTGAAGTTATCGGTCGAGAAAGCGGTGTGATAATAGTCAAGACCGGTGTCGAGCACGGCAACTACTGTTCCGGAGCCGTCGTATCCGCAGCCGAGGCTGTTGAAGATACCCGTATCCTGAACGTTGACGGTGTTCTCAACGAGCTGATTTTCCATCGACTCGTAAACGTCACCGACGATGACGTTGGTTTTGTTTCCGAGAGTCTTGCAGACGTCTTCGAAATCGCGGGCGGTGATAAGAAGCTCAAAGCCTGCGATAACGGTGTCGTAATTTACTCCGAGCTCATAGGAATAGCCTGCCTTATCGAGCTTTTCGATAAGCTCCGCATTCTCTTTTGCGATTTTCTCGCGGATGGAAGCGGCTTCCTCGCTCTTTGCGAATTCCGAAATGCTCATTGTCTTGTCGGAGGCTTCGTATGCATCAAGCAGACTCTCCCTATCGACCTCGATGATGAGCGAGATGATCTGATCGTCCTTTACGGTGCTCGGAAGAGCCACGATCGAGCTCGAAAAATATTTCGAGATGTCGTGGTTCAGCTTGCCGTCAAAAAGACCTATGTAGGCTTCCGCGGCTACATCGCCTGCGGCATTGACGCAAACTCCGACGATCATTGTTGTCAGCAGAAGCATCGAGAGCACTGCCGACAGGATCCTGGTACGTTTTTGTTTCTTCATTTTTTCCTTTGCCTTTCGCGTAATTGTGTAACGGTAAATAAATAATATATAATAATACAATGTTTTAATTAAAATGATATATATAATATAAACTTAGCGTGACTGAACAATTATACCACATCTGCGCAGAAATATCAATAGCTACCTATAATATATAACAATTTGTTTCCCTTATGGCGTAAAGTCATTCATAAACGGCGTTTTTAGGCAAAAAATAGAGGAATAATTTTTACAAAAAATTCATTGATATTGGGGCGTCTCTCATGATATAATAGGGCGTAATTTGAATATAAACAGGAGAAATCAGATGAAAAGAATTATCATGATACTTCTCGCACTCTGTCTTTGCATGTCTTTCGTTGCATGTAACGAGGGCGGGGAAGTAACCACCGAAGCACCCGAAACTACCGCTGCTCCCACCGAAAACGACGAGTCCACCGATGAAGAGACCGTTGGCGAGACCGAGCCTGCGTTCACCGGCTACAAGGTGACCGTTACCGATAAGGACGGCAACCCCATTGAGGGCGTGCAGATCCAGATGTGCGATTCCAAGGGCTGCAGAATGCCCCAGGGCACCGGCGCGGACGGCACCGTAACGTTTAATTTTGATACAAGTGACTTCCACGTTCTCATTGCCGCTCCCGTTGAGGGCTACGCGGTCGATACCACCGAAGAATACTTCTTCGAAAACGGCGGCAAGGAACTTACCATCGTGCTTGAAAAGAAGTAAGAATCAAAAAACCATCGGCGCGCCGATGGTTTTTTGATTTATTGACTTTCGAGGATTTCAAGCATTTCTGCGGGAGTGATTATGAAATTCTTGATGGGGTAATGCTTCAGATTGCCCGTAACAAGCTTGGCATCGTCATCTCGCTTTTCCATAGCGACTTCATAGAATATCAGGTCATCCATATCAATAAGTATTTCGCCTGTCGGTTGGGGAAAGACCTCAATTCCAAAGCTTTTAATGGCGGATATGACAATATCAATGTCGGATTTTGAAAAGTGAAATTTAGGACGTGCCAGCACCTCTGTGTATTCGGAGAGAATATCCTTGTGGTATAATGGTGTGATCTTTCCCGAAAATACGGCGTTCAATACTTTGACTGTTGCCGCGTCATCGCGATGCGACAACATTGCGGAGACGAGAACATTGGTGTCGATTACGGCGCAGATCATGATTCTCTCTTCTTTTCATTGCGAACTGCGGAAATTTCCGCATTGATTTCGTCGAGTGTCATTTCGGGGGAACTGGCAGCACTTGTACGCATACGTTCGAATGCGGAAAGTGCGTCGCTTCTTGTTACAGCGCCCTCGGGTATGGTCACGCTGAAAGGGATACCCTTGACCATTTTGCTCATGCTCATGAACATACGAAAAGCGGTGGGAAGATCCATTCCAAGACTTTCGTAGATCTCGGAGACCTCTTGCTTTAAGTTCTTATCCGCACGAAATTGTATTAATACCTGTTCTGACATAACTGTTACCTCCATATCAAATGCAAAACCAATGCAAAATGCATTTGTTTCATATACATTATACTATATTATCTCCGAATTGTCAATATTCATTCGGTTTTTTTGTTAGAATCCCAAAAATTTTTCGTCTTATAGGGTGAGGCGCCATCAAGGAAAGAAAGGAGAACGCCATGGAAGACAATAAGATCATTGAACTTTTTTTCGCCAGGGACGAAAAGGCTTTGCGTGAAAGCCAGGAAAAATACGGCAGATACCTCGAGGCTGTATCAAAGAACATCCTCGGAAGCGACGAGGACGCTGAAGAGGTCCTCAACGATGCCCTTCTCGGCGCGTGGAATTCGATCCCGCCCGAGAAACCGAAGTCGCTTAAAGTATATCTTGGAACGCTCGCGCGGAATCTCTCGCTTGACAGATACAGAAAAATGACCGCCGAAAAGCGCGGCGGGTGCGAGGTTGCGCTCTGTCTTGAAGAAGCAGAAGAGTTCCTTGCCGACACAAGAAGCATTTCCGATGAGTACGAAAAGCGCGAATTTATCAAGTTTTTGAACGGATTTATGCATTCTCTGCCCGAACGCGAGTGCAACATATTCGTGCGCCGATATTTTTACTGCGATTCGACGGCGGATATTGCGAAAAGATTCGCGTTGAAAGAACCGAACGTTCTCGTCATTCTTTCAAGAACCAGAAAAAGTCTGAAAACAGCACTTCAAAAAGGAGGTTACATGCTATGAAGACGAATGAATTTTTTGATGCAATGGGAAAGATCGATCCGGCTCTCATCGAGCGCGCGGATAAGAAGGTTGTGAAGAAACGCCCGATCATAAAGATCATGGCGATCGCTGCGGCAGTCGCGCTTCTGGCAGGCGGAATGATTGTGGCTCTGCCGTTGCTTATAGGTGAAGACAGTCCCGAAGAAACGGTCATTGGGGCGGATACACTGAATCTTCTTGATCCTGTTTACGGTCAGGGTGAAACCGCCGAGCCGAATGAGGAAGAACACGCTAAATATCCAATATTCGAGATCGTGGACTATAAATATTCCGACTATCGTATCAGAAACGCATATCCTAAGGAAATGCACGGAGAGATCATCGGCGAAAAGATCGAAGACATCACGGTTTTTAACGGTTGGGGATATTTTAGTGATCGACCTGCGGTAAGGCGTGATATGACACTGGTCCGGGCGGAGGTCTATGCAGTCAAGGGTGTGGCTCCCGAGGCGGGAGTTGCGATAAAATTTATCGAAGAGGGACCCTTCAACTCGCTTGAGCACTATTATGCCGCAGTGAATACCGATTATGAGTATACCACTTTTGCACAGTTTCTCTCGGATTACAATGCTCCCGTGTTTATGACGATAAGCGAGGAGGCTCACTTGGAGGATGATACCGTCGAAGTGCGCGGAATTGAGTACAAGAAATACATCTTCAAGAATGCCGCAAACGATGAGATCGTCAAGCTCTTGCTGACTCTTGATGCCCCCGCGGAGATCACCGGAGGCTACAGTACAGGTGACGAAAGGATAGTTGACGTTAAGAATAAGCCAACGCTCAATCTGATAATCGAACTCGATTCAATGGGAGATAATTACAATGATCTATGGGTTCACGAGAACGGATATATTGCATTTATGGGATTTCACCAACCAAATGTTTTCTTTAATGTTGGAAAAGAGGCGACCGATGCGATTCTCAAACTGTTCTATGAAAACTCCGAGCACGTTTCGACTTTTAAGATGGGGCCAAATAATGAAGGTCTTGTTGAGTATCCGGTGAAATAAATACTAACAAAACGGCACTTCCTTGCTTTTGGGAAATGCCGTTTTTATAGGAAGAATGAGCAAAAATCTCCCGCAAGGGGAGATTTTACTCATTCCAAGCGGTCGGCAGGGGCGCCGCCCGCTTGAAGCTCAGGGGATATTTCGCCCTCTGCGGAGGGCTACTTTAGGTTCTGCCTTAAGAATCCGCAAACTTTTGAAAAAGTTTGATCGTTACTTCAAGCTTTTTATGAATCCAAAATTTCCGAG
>JAZSLM010000019.1:0-83148 GCA_045535375.1 Eubacteriales bacterium | reverse complement strand
TTTGAGTTCGTGTTTTCTCAAAATCTTTGACCGACTTCCTCGCACAAACCTTCAACAGTTATCTCTCGATAACCAAGCTTGTACTTCTTAGTCTGTTGTTCAATTTTCAATGACCTCGCTGTCCGCTTTTCCGCGACAGCTCGTATATTATACCACTTTCAACTCGCTTTGTCAATACCTTTTTTCAAACTTTTTTATCTTTTTTGCACTTTGTACGTTTGGCGTTGTTTTGCACAAGTTTTTGCTTCCTCGTTTGTGTATTTTGACGAAAGAAATCGACCGAAATCGCAAAATTCCCCTTGATTTCTTGATTATTATATAGTATAATATAAGATGGTAATATATCCGACTTCAAAATATTTCTGAAATTTGGAGGTAAAAAATGTTGATCCCCAAAAGAATTTTAACGGTAAGCTCCGCAAATATGGATTTTGTAATGAGCGTCAAGGGCATTCCGCAGGGCGGACAGACACAGCTCGAGGACGGAGCTTATGCATTTGTTCCCGGCGGAAAGGGTGCGAATTCCGCAGTTGCAGTCCGCAGACTCGGCGGCGACAGCGTATTTTGCTGCCGACTCGGCAAGGACGCGAACGGATCCATTCTTGCAAATATATATAAAAAGGAAGGGCTCGACACCAGATTTATCACGGTCGACCCGAATTCCGTGACCGGTCTTGCGACCATTATGGTTGAGCCGAACGGTCAGAACCGCATAATCATCTACCCCGGCGCGAACTCGAAGCTGACCCGCGAGGACATCGACGCCTCCTTCATCAGCCGTCCGGACGCACTTCTGATGCAACTTGAAATTTCCGAGGACGCAGTTATGCACGCGGCTTGGGTTGCAAATGAGAAGGAAGTCCCGATAATTCTCGACGCGGGGCCTGCAAATCCCGATTTTCCTCTCGAGGATCTTCCTCCGCTTGAAATCTTCTCCCCCAACGAGACCGAGACCGAAATTTTCACCGGAATCAATCCCACCAATCCCGACAACTGTCTGCGTGCGGCAATGGAGTTGCAAAAGCTCGTCACCGCGAAATATTACGTCATCAAGCTTGGCGGACGCGGATGCTATATTTACGACGGAAAATATTATCACTGCCTGCCCGCTTACGGTGTAAACGCAGTTGATACCACCGCGGCAGGCGACGCTTTCACCGCCGCGCTTACGCTTGAATATCTACGTTCGGGCGACATCGTCCGCGCGGGACGCTACGCAAACGTTGTCGGCGCACTCGCGGTCAGCAAGAAGGGCGCGCTTCCCTCGCTGCCGACAGAGGCATTGGTAAACAAATTCATCGCGGACAAGGCGATCAGACTTTAATTTCTTCCTTATATATAACAGAGGTGTAAAAATGACTGACACAAAAATCTGCCGACTCATCTCGGCTTTACTTGACCACGCGGAAAACTGTGGAATGCTTGACTCCGCCGACCGCATTTACGCCGCAAATATGATTTGCACAGAACTTAAGCTCACGGCTTTCGAGGATCTTGTTTCCGAGGACGAAAATAATCTCCGTCTGCACGAAATTCTCGACGCGATCTGCGACTATGCGGTCGCCAATAATATAATTAATGAAGGAATTACCGCGCACGACCTTTTTGATACCAAGCTGATGGGCATTCTTATGCCTCGTCCGAGCGAGGTCACGGCGAAATTCTTTGAGCTTTACAAAAAGGATCCCAAGGCGGCGAGCGACTACTTCTACCGCCTTTCGATCGATTCGAACTACATACGCGCCGACAGAATCGAGAAGGACCGCCGCTGGTCGGTCGATTCAAAATACGGCAAGATCGACATTTCGATCAACCTTTCGAAGCCCGAGAAGGACCCGAAGGACATCGCGGCGGCAAAGCTCGCGCCTCAGTCGGGTTATCCGAAATGTCTGCTCTGCACCGAGAACGTCGGCTACGCGGGTCACGCGAACGCGCCCGCGCGCCAGAATCTGCGCCAGATCCCCTTCTCGCTCGGCGGCGACGAGTGGTATCTGCAGTATTCGCCCTACGTTTACTACAACGAGCACTGTATCGCGCTCTCGAAGATCCATGTGCCGATGAAGATCTGCCGCGCGACTTTCGAGCGTCAGCTTGACTTTGTCACCGAGCTCCCGCACTACTTTATCGGCTCGAATGCCGATCTGCCCATCGTCGGCGGCTCGATCCTCTCGCACGACCACATGCAGGGCGGCTGCTACACCTTCCCGATGGAGCGCGCAGAGGTCATCATTCCCGTAAAATTCGAAAAATTCCCCGAGATCGAGGCGGGACTTGTCAACTGGCCGATGTCGGTCCTCCGTCTGCGTTCGAAGTCGAAGACAGCTCTTGTTGAACTTGCCGAGCACATCCGCATCGCTTGGTCGGGCTATTCCGACGAGGCAAACGGCGTTGTGGCTTTCACCGATGACGTTCCTCACAACGCCATCACTCCCATCGCGCGCCGCCGCGGAGAGGACTTTGAACTCGATCTTGTCCTCCGCAACAACCTGACGAGCGAGGAATTCCCGATGGGAATCTACCATCCGCACGCGGACAAGCATAATATAAAGAAGGAAAACATCGGTCTGATCGAGGTCATGGGACTTGCGATCCTCCCCGCGCGACTCAAAAAGGAGATGGCGCGCCTCGGCGAGATCATCCTTGCGGGCGACGATCCCGCGCTCGATGCCGACTGCGAAAAGCACGCAGAGTGGCTTGCAAAGTTCAAGGGCAACTACACCTTCACCGCCGAAAACGTCGAATCGATCCTCTACGAGGAGGTCGGCAAGACCTTCACCGCCGTTCTCGAGGATGCGGGAGTTTACAAGGCGACGGATGAAGGAAGAAGTGCGATGATGAAGTTTGTTGAGTTTGCGGGAGGAAAAAGCGGTCAGTAATCAGAAAGATGCGATAAAGCACGAGGAACGAACTCTGTTATCACAATAATTCTATTACGAGCCGTAGGGGACGGAGCCCTCGACGTCCCATTACAGCACATTATTATTTAGTTGGCAAAATTCAGAAACTACAATATTATTTCCTTGATAGAATTGTACAGCAATAATTAAGTTGGGCTGGGACGTTGAGGGCGCCGTCCCCTACGGCCCGTAATTATGTTTAGTATCATAATAATATAATAAGCTCGTCCCATAATCAAGAAAGAAGTCCAAATGAAACGCTACAATATTAATGTTTACAATGGCTGGCCAATGATATTCGACCTGTCGATATGTTTCATCTACGCAGCGATTTTGCCGCTTTATTTGCTGGCGTTCACGCCTCTTATCATTATATTCATAAAGAATCAGCGAGTTTATTATTTGCTTTGGCTTATATGCGCAATTATTTCCGCAATAATTGTAGCAATAGTATTGCTCCGTCTTTTAGCCAACCGTTTTTATTATGATGAAAAGAACGAGGAAATTATTCTCAAGCTGATTCATCAACAACCGAAGCGCATACCAATTCGCGATATTGCTATGGTTTCGCGCAAGGTTAACGCAAATAAAAACAAAGGTCCGGTTACGCATTATGGCAAAAATAATGCTTCCGAACGCAAGACCTATGGTGTTTCCGATGCCGAGGGCAGGGATTATTTCTATATAAAAGATGACCGCGTTATCCTCGAGCTTTTCGAAAAACTGAAAATTAAGGTTAAATATAAGGAAGAGTGATTTCATGAAAAATGTAAAATTCATATTATCCAAGCTACTGAAATTTATACTCTGCAATCTTGCTTCATTTGGAATCGGATTTCTTGTTTTGCTTGCCACAATTTTCTTCACCGGAATTGATCAAGCATCCGACGAACGCATTTGGTCTGATCTTGTGTCATATTTCAGCATGACGGCTTCTGTTATTATTCCGATGTATTTTTACTATTTTTTGGGAGACAGTGAATATAAACGCTTTTACCTCAAAAACACCGAAGATGGTTACGATGAGAAAAGTGTTATGAAAACACATATCAAGACTTTTGCCAAGATCGAACTTTTGATTGTTTTGGTTGCTTCTCTTTTGCTTGCTTTTGTTCCTGCCGTGATTCAGGGAAAAACAGGAATGTCTTTCATTTTCGGCTCTGCGGCATTCTTTATCGGATTTATGCCGACTTATGTTTTTGCAAGTAGTTCGATAATATTTCAGATGATTGGTGCAGTGCTTTGGAGTACTTACATAGTGCTGGTATATCTTATCTGCTTAAAGCTTGCATACCGTAAATGGGATAAAGATAGGCTCAGAAGGCCGAATTAACAAAAGTGAAGGAGCGCAAACCTTCCGCGTGGGAAGGTTTGACTCCTTCCAAACCGCCGGCAGGGGCGCCGTCGGTTTGAAGCGCAGAGGTGTGTCGAGCTCTGCGGAGCTCGACTTAAGGCGCTGCCTTAAGAATGCGCAAACTTTTGAAAAAGTTTGATCAAAACTTTCCCGCTGTTTTATTTCATTAAAATTATTTTCGCGACAGCGAAAATTACCTATTCACTAGCCACTAGTCACTAGCCACTTGGCACTCTCGAAGGACAAACATACCCAACAAAATTACTACCTTAAATAAAGGACAAACATATGCTTAAAATCCTCCACACGGGCGATTTCCACCTTGACTCGCCCTTCACCGGAGTCGATCTTCCGACGGGAGAGCGGCTTCGCGCTGAACTTCGCAAAATTTTCATAGACGTCGTCGAGCTTGCGGGCGGGCACGATATGATGCTGATCGCGGGCGACCTTTTCGACTGCGGTTACGTCAGTCCCGACACGCTCGAGCTCGTTCGCGACTCGCTTGCGGCTTACGGCAAGCCCGTCGTCATAGCGCCGGGAAATCACGATCCCTACTCTTCGGGCAGCATCTGGACGGCGACCGCGTGGCCCGAAAACGTCTATATTTTTGATACCGACGAGCTTTCGACCTTCCGATTCAATATCGGCGAGGTCCCTGTTGCCGTGCACGGATGGGGATTTACCTCGCCCTCTCTCGATCGCTCGCCCCTCTCTTACGGTCTTTTGCCCGATCGGGACGCAGTGAATCTCATCTGCGCCCACGCCGATACCATTTCTCCGATCTCTCGCTACGCGCCGACTCCCCTTTCGCTCTTTGCGGCATCGGGATGCGATTACGCCGCGCTCGGACATATCCACAACGTGCCCGAGGTTGCACTTGCGGGACGCACGACAGTCGCCTACTGCGGTTTCCCCGAGGGACGCTCTTTTGACGAAGAGGGCGACGGCGGCGTGCTTTCGGTCACGATCGAGGACGGCAAAACTCCCGAGATCAAAAAAATCATCACTTCGGAACACCAATACCTCACCCGACATCTTGAGATCACGGGTGCGGCGAGCGACGCCGAGGTTGCCGCGCGCATTTCGGAGCTCGCCAAGACCGAGGGATGCGACAAGAATGTTTCGCTGAAAGTCTATCTTGAAGGTTCGATCCCTCCCGATTACGCGCCGAACGCCGCGCAGATCGAGTTGCTCGCGGCTCTGCCCGTTTGCTCGCTGACCCTGCGCGACCGCACCTCGCCCGTCTTCGGCTCGGAATATCTTGCGGGCGACATGACGATCAAGGGCGAGCTTTACCGCACGCTTCTGCCCCGACTTTCATCGGCGGACGAAACCGAGCGCGCGCTTGCGGCGGAGGCTCTCCGCATCGGACTGCTCGCGCTCGACGGCAGAGCATTTATATAAGGAGGGGATTTTATGATAATAAAGAAGATAAATATCGCCTCCTTCGGAACTCTTTCGGATTTCAGCGCCGAGCTTTCGGACGGTCTGAACGTCATTTCGGGCGCGAACGAATCGGGCAAGAGCACGATCCTCGCCTTTATCCGCTTTGTCCTTTACGGTCTGCCCTCGCGAAGAAGTGAGGAAGGCGCACTCGAGCACGACCGCGCGCTTTCGTGGCTCGACGGACGCGCCGAGGGCAGCATCGAGATCGAGTGCGAAAAGGGTGCTTTCCGAATCGAACGCCGTGGGATACGCTCCGATAACCGCGACGGTTACAGCGAAAAATGCCAGATCATCGACCTCTCCACGGGAAGCGTTGCTTTCAAGGGCGAAGTGCCGGGTCAGGTCTTTCTCGGAGTGCCTTCGGGCGTCTGGGACTCGACCTCATCGGTAAAACAGCAGTCGCTTTCGACACTCTCGGGAAGCGAGATCGGTTCCTCAATTGAAAATATCCTCTTCTCCGCCGACGAGGCGATCTATACCGAGCGCGCTTTGACGAAACTCAACACCGCGCGCCGTCAGTTCCAGCTTCAGCGCGGAAACGGCGGCAAGATATACGAGCTGACCGCAGAACGCGACGCGCTCCGCCGCCGGCTGATCGAGGCGCAGGAGGCATCAAAAAATATGCTGACGCTTCGCTCGACCGTCGAACGCGCGAGAAAACTTTGCGCTGAGCTGCGCACAAAACTGACCGCGGCGGAGGACAGACTCCGCGCATTTGAAACTATACAAACGCTGAAGCGTTTTGATATGCTCCACGCGGGCGAGGCAAAGGTTGCCGCGCTTACCGAAGAAAAGAACGCCCTTCTTGACGAATACGGATTTGAGGGCAGACTCCCCGACCGCGCTTACGTTGCCGAGCTCGATTCGCTTTCGCGTCGGCTTGCTTCCGCCGAAAGTGAGGCGGCAAAGAGCGCGGGCGAGCTTGCGGGACTTCGCGCCGAGCAGCTCGGCGACACCAATCTTGCCGCGCGCGCAGAGGATATCGAGCGCACGGGCGGGCCCGAGGCGGTTGCCGATAAGTATAAAAAAATGCGCTCGTCGGTCGGAGCGCGGCTTGCGTGGGGAATTGTTTTTGCCCTGCTCGGCACCGCGATCTGCGGCGGCGCGATGGTTTGCTATTTCCTTAAAATTTTGCCTTGGCTGACCATGCCGATCTCGTCGGGTGCGGCTGTTGGCGGTCTTATCATTGCCCTGATCGGAATTTCGATCGCGATCACGTCGGGCAAGGCTCGCAGACGCGCGCAGAACTACATATTCGAGCTCGGTATCGAGGATGAAAAGCCGAAAAGGAAGGAAATTATTGCGCACTGCACCGCTTGCCTTGAAGCCAAGGGCGAGATCGACGATTTTGCAAAACGCATCGGCACGCTCGAGCAGGCTCACGCAAAGAAGAACGGATCGGTGTTTGACATCGTTTGCGAGGCTAAATCGGCTCTCGCGCGCTTCGGGATCGACGGAGAAAACCAAAATATTGCAGAACTTTTGGCACTTTCGGCTGAAAAATACGCAAAGGTTGCCGAAAAGAGCGCGATCCTTGACGCAGATATCGAAAAATACTCGGCATCGGTCAAGGAATCAAAGGCAAAGCTTCAGGACGAGGACGAAGCCGCGCTACGCGCGCATCTTAGCCCCACAGCAAAATCTATGCTCGACCTTGCAAATCTGACGACGCTCAAAACCGAGCGCGATGAATACGCCGCAAGACTCGATGCGGCAAGAACGCGCCTGCTCGATTCGGAAAAGAACCTCGGCATAATCGAGGGCACCTGCGAGAATCCCAACCGCATTGCCTCGCTCCTTGAAGCGACCGAGGCAGAGCTTGCGGAAGCCGAAAAGAAATACGCCGCAATCGTTCTCGCGCACGAATCGATCTCGAACGCGGGCGAAAACCTGCGCCGCAACGTAACGCCCAGACTTCGCGCATCCGCAGGAGCGCTTATGAAGCACATGACCGACGGAAAATACAGCGATTTCGGCATCGGCGAGGATTTCTCGCTCTCGATCCTCACCGAAAGCGGAACAAGGCCCATCACCTCGCTCAGCGCGGGCACGCGCGACACGGCGTATTTCGCCCTCCGCACCGCACTTTCCTCGATGCTCTTCCCCGCCGACCGACCGCCGATGATCCTCGACGAGGTCTTCTCCCAGCTCGACGACACCCGCGCCGCGGCACTCCTCGACCTCCTTTGCAAGATCGCAGAAGAATCGCAGGTCATCCTCTTGACTTGTCATTCAAGAGAGGCGGAGATACTCCGGAAAGAAGAAAAGGAATTCGCGCTTATTACTTTATAAAAATGAGGCAACCGACTGCTATGAGTCGGTTGCTTTTTAATATCTTGTGTCAAGAACTGAAATTTCACTTCTTTTTCAGTTCTTTGATAAAATCAGCAAAACAATTTCACTTCTCCGGTAAATTTTATATAATAATTTCACTTCTTTTGCAAAAACTATTGATTTTTTTATATTTTTAGGCTATAATATTTTATATCAGGAGGTGATTTTATGACCGGTGAAGCTCTGTTCGATCTTATTGAATCTGTCGTTACTGCAAGGGCAGAATATCAACACATAGAGCTAAAAGCCGCCAGAAAAGGCTGTCCCGAAAAATTTTATGATACACTTTCAAGTTTTTCGAATCGCGATGACGGCGGAATTATAATTTTCGGAATCGATGAAAAACAAAACTTTGAGAAATGCGGTGTGTACGATATTCAGGATATACAGCAAAAAATCACAGAACAATGTGATTCGATGACCCCAAAGGTGCGACCTCTATTTTCATACGCAGAAAAAAACGGTAAATATTTTTGCTCTATTGAAGTCCCCGCTATAGATATATCCGACAGACCCTGCTATTACTCGGGCAAAGGAAGATTAAAGGGCTCATACGTGCGTGTGGGAACCAACGACGAGCCTATGACCGAATACGAGATCTACAGCTACGAAGCATATCGAAAAAAGTACCAGGATGATATCCGCGTTATTCCCAGAGTCACCGATAAATCCATTAATAAAAGTTCCTTAAACGAATATATCGAGTTGCTGTCGGATAATAAGCCAAATCTTTCAAGGCTTGACAAAGAACAGATATCGGAGCTTATGAGTATAACGGTAAACGGGCAATATTCGTTAACCGCAACGCTTTTGTTTGGGTTATATCCGCAAGCATATTTCCCACAACTTTGCATTATTGCAACAGTATTACCCGGCACCAATGTCGGCGAGATAGGGAACACAGAGGAACGCTTTATTGACAACGCAAGAATCGAAGGTTCTATCGGCGAAATGCTTACACAAGCTTTAAGTTTTGTGCGAAAAAACACTCGTCGAAAGACGATAATCGATAAAGCTACCGGAGAACGTCGCGATGTATGGGATTATCCTATAACGGCAATCAGAGAAGTTTTGCTAAATGCTCTTGTTCACCGAGATTACAGCATTCATACCGAAGGAATGCCGATCCAACTGCAAATATTCCCCGATAGGATAGTGGTCACAAATCCGGGTGGGCTTTACGGACGTATCAGTCTGGATCAACTCGGACAGATCCAACCCGATACAAGAAATCCTGTTTTGGCAACAGCTTTGGAAACACTGAGCATTACAGAAAACCGGTATTCGGGTATCCCAACCATACGACGCGAAATGCGCGAAGCAGGTTTGCCTATGCCGCAATTCGAAGATACAAGAGGTTCTTTCAGAGTCACCTTGTTCGGCGAACGCACAGAAACCGTAAAAAAAGCCATAGAAACCCGCGATATTTTGGAATTTTGTTTGGTACCTCGCTCACGCGAGGAAATATCGAATTTTTTAGGCATAAAATCGATCCCCTATGCAATCAGAACCTATATTACTCCTTTAATAAACGAAAAGAAACTGATCCTCGAAAACCCCGACCATCCCAAAAGTCCTTCTCAAAAATACCGAACAAATACTGCAAAGTAAATTTTCTCATACTAAAAACCAAACCCGTCAGCATTTCGCTGACGGGTTTGGTTTTTTATTCACATCGCATTTCTGCGTTTTATGCTTTAGGACTTTATATCAATATATTCAAAGCCTTGCGGCTGATAAAAAGTGATAAAACAAGTTGTGAGATTTACTTTGCGTAATCTACCGCGCGGGATTCGCGGATGATGTGGACCTTGATCTGTCCGGGGTACTTGACGTCTTCCTTGATCTTCTGCGCCATATCGCGGGCGATGACCTTCATTGCAACGTCATCGACCTCCTCGGGCTTGACCATTACGCGGAGCTCGCGGCCTGCCTGGATCGCATACGCCTTTTCGACTCCATTAAATTCCTTCGCGATCTCCTCAAGCTTTTCAAGACGCTTGGTGTAGTTCTCGAGATCCTCGCGGCGTGCGCCGGGTCTTGCGGCGGAGATCGCGTCTGCCGCCTGAACGAGAACTGCGATGATGGTCTTGGGTTCAACGTCGTTATGATGCGCCTCGATAGCGTGGATGACCTCGCGGCTCTCCTTATACTTCTTGGCTGCGTTTACGCCGATCTGTACGTGAGTACCCTCGACGTCGTGGGGGAATGCTTTTCCGATATCGTGGAGAAGACCTGCGCGACGTGCGGTTGCCGCGTCAACTCCAAGCTCTTCTGCCATGATTCCTGCGAGGAATGCGACCTCAACAGAGTGCTTGAGCACGTTCTGACCGTAGGAAGTACGGTAGCGGAGTCTGCCGAGAAGCTTGACAAGCTCGGGATTGAGTCCGTGAACGCCAACCTCGAAGGTTGCGCGCTCGCCCGCCTGCTTGACTCCTGCCTCGACCTCTCTCTTTGCCTTTTCGACCATCTCCTCAATGCGGGTAGGATGGATGCGGCCGTCCGCGATGAGCTTTTCAAGCGCAAGTCGCGCGATCTCGCGTCGAACGGGGTCGAAGCCCGAAAGGGTGATAGCCTCGGGGGTATCGTCGATGATGAGATCGACTCCCGTGAGCTTTTCGAGCATAAGAATGTTTCTTCCTTCGCGTCCGATGATTCGTCCCTTCATCTCCTCTCCGGGGAGGGAAACGCTGGTGATGGTTGCTTCGGAAACGTTATCCGCGGCGTATCTTTGAATAGCCAGCGAAATGTAATTGCGCGCCTTGGTGTCTGCCTCGTCCTTGAACTGCTCCTCGAGCTCGTCCATTCTCTGTGCAAACTCAAATTTTGCAACGCTTTCGAGCTTTTCGATAAGCTCTCTCTTTGCCTCCTCGGCGGTCAGACCCGAAATACGCTCAAGAGCCTTTGTCTGGAGCTCGAGCGACGCATTGAGCTGTTCGCGAACGATCTCGTTGTCCTTGATGCGTTTATCAAGCTGCTCGTTCTTCTTTTCGAGCTGCTCGGTCTTCTTGTCGAGGGATTCTTCCTTCTGTGTCAATCTGCGCTCGGAACGGGAGATCTCGCTGCGGCGTACCTTGATTTCCTTTTCGTTTTCGGAACGTATCTGATTGATCTCTTTCTGAGCGGCAAGAATCATCTTGTTTGCTTCGGCTTCGGCCTGGACCTTGGCATCCGACTCGATCTTCTTTGCGCGTTCCTCTGCAACGCCGAGTTTCTTTTCAGCGATGGAACGGCGGATGAGAATACCGATGACGATTCCGAGAGCGAGAGCCACGATACCGACAGCCACACAGATGATAATGTGAATCAATTCCAATTTCTTTTGCACCTCCTTTGTTGCTTTCTTTCAAAATCAAAATCAATTATGAGATATATACTAAATAAATAAGGATAAACTCATACCACTTTATTGTATCACAAAAGATAGGATTTGTCAAGCAAAAAATGCAGAAAGTGGTGACACTTCCTGCATTTTTCTCGTTTTATCAACAATTATTGTATATTTATTCGTCCTCTTCTTTGTCGTATCTGCGGAACGGGTCCATTCGGTGTCTTTTTTCAAAGGGGATCGCCACGAAAAAGAGCACCAGGAAGAGCACGCAAAGGACACTTGCCGCTATGGCGGGATTGAAGCGAGCGGCTATGACGCTGAGGTCGTTCATGACGTAATACTTGAAAAACAGATGCCTGATAACGTAGGGCATAAAGGCCGGATATACAGGCAAAATCAAGGAAATCAGCATAAGCCACCTTCCGGGATAAAAGGTCTTGAACCACACCTTTGCGCGGTTGGTGTGGGGCGACATAGGGTCACCCGTGAGGATGATGCACGCAAAGACGAGAAGGTAGAGCGCGAGCACTCCGGCTATGGCGAAGCAGAGTACGTATGCCGCCGTCGCGGGCTTCAGCGCATTCGTGAGAAGCTCCGTGTAGCTGTCGTCCTTTGCCGCATCAAAAGAGCCGACGCCCTTTATCGCCGCCTGCACCATTTCATTGACCGATTGCAAGCTATACACCGTCTTTCCGTCATTGAAACGGACGCATTTGACAAGGCAGAAGAACCACGCGGAGAGTGTAAGTATCGCAGGCGAGCAATATTTCAGCCAGACCAGCGTCTTTTCGAGCTTATGTCTGCGGCGCGTTCTGAGCGAGGGGGTACGCTCTGCCATATCAGTTATCCTCGGGCATACCCTCAAGGAAATATGCGGCTTCCATATCCGCAACCATAAGGGCAAATGCAAGCGGGAACATCTCAAGCGCCTTTCCGACGGTGCCGTTATCCTCGGGACCCGAGAATCCCATGTGATATCTGATGGCAAAAGCCTCGTCGCGGGTCAGGCGCATAAAGCCCGATGCGATATAGACCGACTTTTCGCCGTGGCCGTAAGGCAGAGTATCCTCGATGGTATAGTAGGGAACGGTGACCCACGCGCCGTTTTTCTTTACGTTTCGGCTGTCAACGCGGTAGAAATTGATCTTGCAAAGATCGTGCAGAAGCGCGGCGATGGCAATGCTTTCGTCGCTGTAATGAATCCCGTACTCCTCCTTCATACGTCTGCGATTCATGATATCGACCAGACAGTCGTAAACGTTGAGGCTGTGGCGGCAAAGACCGCCGACCTCGGCGCCGTGATAGCGGGTCGACGCGGGTGCGGTGAAGAAATCGCAGGACTCGGAGCAAAGGTAATTCAGAAGCTCCGCCGAGCCCTCTCTCGTAATTTTTTCCTTGAATATCTGTATAAATCTTTCTTTATCCGTCATCATTTTCAATATTCTCCTTTATTCTTTTTATTATAATAAAATCTGTTTTTTGGGCGGCTTTGCCGACGAAAAAACACCTACCTGACGAGCAAAGCGAGTCCGCGCGCCGAGGGGAGCCGCCAAAATTCTTAATTTTGGCAGGCGGCAATAAGCGCGCGTATCAATTGTAAAACGCAGTTTTACAATTGGGTATTTTATTGTTTTTCGGCGTCGGCTTCCGCCTTTTTTATATCCGCAATGTTTTTCTCGTGATCCTTGAGGGTGGTGGCGTAATACATCACGCCGTATTTGTCGGAAACGAAGTAGTAATACGCCTTGTCGGTTTCCGCGGGGTCGAAGGCGCACGCTATCGAGTTGTAGCTGGGGCTGCAGATCGGGCCGGGGGGCAGACCTTCCTTGGTATAGGAATTATAAGGATCGTCAAGATTCAGATCCTCGCCCGAGATCTCGGTTACTCGCTCGCCCGCGATGCAGGACATTGCGTAAACGACAGTCGAGTCGCACTCGAGCTTGGGGAAGTTCTCGGGATCCTTGAGTCTGTTGTGAATTACTGAGGAAACGATATCGAAGTCGTTCTGATGATACGCCTCCTTCTCGATGATCGAGGCAATGGTCAGAAGCTGATCGAGAGTGTACTCGGATTCATCCGCGGCATCGAAGAATTTCGACTGGCGGAAGACCTTTGCGAACTGATCCAGCATTCGGGAAAGATAATACTCGGGCTTGCGTCCGGTATAAAAATCATAGGTGTCGGGGTAGAGATAGCCCTCGAGGAGATAATATCTGCCCGTCATGTCGATATCCTTCAAAAACTCGTACTCCGCGCCGAAATCGTAGGTAGTCATGCATTCAACGAACTCCTCGCGGGAGGAGCATCCGTTTGCCTCGAAGAGCGCGATGATCTCGTCGACCGTCGAGCCCTCGGGGAAGGTGATTCGCACCGTTGTCAGCGTCAGCGTTTCAACGAAGGAGAGCATCAGCGTGTCGTAGTTCATATTCGTGGCGATCGTGTAAGTGCCGCCGACGAATTTATACGCGGGGCTCGTATCGACGTTTTTCAGCGTGCAGTAAAATCTGAAAAGCCAGGGGTAGTTTATCGCACCCGCCTCGCCGAGGATCTCGGAAAGCTCCTCCGTAGTGACGTAATCGGGGATCACGACCTCAACGGTCTTTTCCTCCTTGACGAAGGCGAAGATATCGTTGGCGCAGGAAAGTGCGAAGGTCGAAAGCGCGATCGAAACCGTTATGATAGCCACGATATAAACAAGAGCCTTTATGACCGCCGAAACCGTGCTTTGAGTTTCCGTGTAGTCGCTCTTGTCAAAAAAGTCCTTTTCTTCCGGATCAAGCTCGCGGAGTGCCGCGGCATACTGCGCGCGGGTATAACCGCCGATCAGCTCCCTCCTACTCGGCTTTTTCGGCTTTTTTTGTGTATTCTTTTCTTTTTCCATTGAAATTCCTTTCTCAGAGATCGATAAACACCGCCGCGGTATACGCGATATAGCAAACGAGCGCGGGGAACGAGAAGAACGAGCCGAGCGTTGCGGCTACACGGGGATGCTTCGCCGCGAATTCGTCAAGCGGCGATGACTCGGCATCTGCGGGGGGGTAGGGTGGATCGATCGTTCTGTAATCCGACGAAAGATCAAAGCGGGCGTAATTTTTATAAAGTCTTGCCGCTTCCGCGGTAAATATACCGATAGAGAGCAGAAAGGTTGCGGTAAGCAGAGTAATAAAGAGTTCAGCGCCGCCGAGCTCGGCAAGGGTCTGCATATAGGGTCTGCCGAAAATGCCGATCATGTTGTGGCAGAAATGCACCACCATCACGGCAAGGAGCGAGCGCGAGGCATACAAGATCAGCGAAAGCAAGAGTCCCGCGAAGAAATAGGTGGGAAAACGCTCGATATCAAAATGCAGAAGTGCGAAAAAGATCGAGCTGAGCAGAACGGCGGAGGTCGAGCTTCTCTTTTCGTACTCGGATATCAGAAGTCCGCGGAAAACGAATTCCTCGCAGAGCGCCGGCAGCGCGGCATACGCGAGAATGAGATAGATCGAGCTCGCGGCGGTGCCTTCGTTTTTCGAGATAAAGACGCCCCAAAGGTCATAATTCTGCGCAAACGCCGAGTCGCCGAGGGTGTAGTGATCGATAAGTATCGTGCCCGAGGTGAGGGCAACGAGCCCCGAGATCAAGAGCAGAAGCTGACCGGGACCGAATATCGAAATGCGAAACCTTGTGAAATCAAGCCCGAGCGCACGAATATAAAAGGCGGCGGGGACCAGAAAGATCACGAGCTGGAGCACAATAACGGCGGCATACTCGTTTTCGGGCGTCAGAAGCGCGGTGTCGATCAGCCTGCTGATATAAAGCAGAAAAAAGATCGCAAGAACGAGCAGCGGAACCGTGTTGGCGGAATTTTTGAAATAATTTCTCATTTATTTTGCAAGAACTGCGGCAAAGAGCTTGTCCGCCTCTTCTCTGCCCCTCAGCGCGGCAACGATCTCGATGCCGAATTCAAGTGCCGCGCCCATGCCGACGGCGGTGATGACCTGACCGTCACGCACGGCACGTCCGCCGACTGTCGCGCCCTCGAGATACTCCTCAAATCCGGGGAAGCAGGTCGCATTTTTGCCGCGAAGAAAGCCTCTCTTACCGAGGATCATCGGCGCGGCACAGATAGCGCAGATAAGGGCATCGTTTTCAAGTGCGGAATCGAGCGCCTTATGGACAACTGCCGAGGCATCAAGATTCTTCGTTCCGGGCATACCGCCGGGAAGAATGACACATTCGGGGACGTTATCGGCAAAATCCGAATCAAGCATATCAGCCTTCACGGTAATACCGTGCGAGCCGGTAATATCGCGCGAGCCGACACCGACGGTCTTGACTTCAAGACCCGCGCGGCGCATAAGATCAAGAGGCATCAGGGCCTCGACTTCTTCGAATCCGTTTGCGAGAAACATGTAGATCATTGTTTGGGTTCCTTTTCTTTGAGTTTTCTATCGCGCTGCGCGCGAGTTAATGTTGCCTGCGGCAAGTTAAGATCGGCTTGCGCCGAGTTAAGATTCGCCGTGCGGCGAAAAGTGTTTTATAAAATTCGGAAATTTTCGCCAAAGGCGAAAATTATCCTTCATTTTGCCGAAGGCAAATTATCATTCGGCGAAGCCGATAATCATTCTCGCGAAGCGAGATCATCATTCACGCGAAGCGTGACAAACTATCAACAAATAGGAGTAAAAATACAATTAGACGGCTGGTAATCGAGTCCGAGGTCGATCATCTCGCGGAGCTTCTCCCTTGTATCCGCGGCGCGGAGGCAGATGCGGAGGTCGCGCTCGTGGATGTCACCGATGATGCCTTCGGGAAGCTCGGAGGGGTCGGCGATCTTGAGGGAAAGCCCCGCGTAGCCGAGATCGCAGAGCGTATCGAAGTGCTTCTCTTTTGAGAAAATATGATGTATAAAGATCTCGGAGGAAAGGCGTCTTGCCTCGATCAGGTGATCGAGCTTGCCAGATGAAGCAACGGCATAATCAAGCATTCCGCGGCGGCGGAGAGCCTTTATTGAAGCCTCAACGCCCTCGGGAGTCTTATATTCGATGAAGGGCACGCAGCCGTAGCGCATGCAGATGTCAAGATATTCTTCGAAGGTGGGAACACGGAGCAGATCGGAGGGGAGCTTATCCGCACCGACGCCCTTATTGATGCGAGCTTTGCTGACTTCCTCGAAGGTCATTTCCTCGATAATTCCGTCATTGTCCGTCATTGTGGCGAGCGTACTGTCATGCATACAGACCGCCACGCCGTCGCGGGTGAGGTGAATATCGGTCTCGATCGCCCAGACGCCCATCTTCGCAACCACTTCAAAGGCGGGAAGCGAGTTCTGCGGCGCGTAATTATTGCATCCTCTGTGCGCTATGATAAGCGGACGGCGGTATGAGTTTCTTTCGTGAAAAATAGGTCCTGTATGCATTTCGTACACTCCTGAAATTATTCATTTTTCATTATTCATCATTCATTATTCATTTGGCACGCGCGGATTTTATTTATAACGAATAATGAAGCCGCTTCGCTGATGAATGATGAATAATGAATAATTATTTCCTCGCACAGCTCAAAAATTTTCTCATTAGATCAATAAGCAAGCGCAAGCATTACAGCACTGCTTTTGAAAAAATGGTTCAATGTTGTTATTATAATACTATACACCAATTATATTATATCACATAATTCCGAATTTTTCTATACCTTCTCGATTTTTCTTTGAATTTTTTCGTTTTTTTATTCGCGCAAAGCCATTGACTTATCACTTTTACTGTGCTATAATTAGCATATCATATTATGCTTTATCGGAGGAAGCCATGGCGAGTTCAGCAACGAAGACGATCCGCTCATCCAAGGATGTCAATTTCACTTCGGGTCCGCTCTTTATGCCCATTCTTCTCTTCACTCTGCCCATCCTTGCGACGGGTATTCTGCAGTTTCTTTACAACACTGCGGACACGCTGATCGTTTCGAATTTTGCCGCTGACGGTGAAGCCGCGCTTGCCGCGGTCACATCTACCGGTGCGCTTTCGAATCTGATCACCGGACTCTTTATAGGTCTTTCGGTCGGTGCCTCGGTAACGCTTTCGCACTCTCTCGGCGCGGGGCGCAACGACGAGGCAGGCGACGTTGTTCATACCGCGATCACCATTGCCTCGATACTCGGCGTTGTTGTCGGAATCCTCGGCTTCATCACCTGCAAACCCCTCCTTGTGCTTATGGATTCTCCCGAGGAAGTGCTCGACCACGCGGCACTTTATATGCGCATAATCTTTATCGGTATGCCCGCGCAGATGGTTTATAACTACGGCGCCGCACTCCTCCGCGCGAAGGGCGACACCAAGCGACCCCTTTACTTCCTTATGGTAGCGGGAGCAGTCAACGTTATCTGCAACCTTTTCTTCGTTATTGTATGTCATCTTGACGTTGCGGGCGTTGCGCTGGCGACCATCATTTCGCAGTATCTCTCCGCGACACTCGTCCTCATCCGTCTTTCGCGTCTTGACGATGAATGCAAACTCGATATCCGCCGCCTCCGCATTTCGCGCCACCTTATGGTGAAGATCATCAAGGTCGGCATCCCCGCGGGAATTCAGGGCTGTCTTTTCTCCTTCTCGAACGTGATCATCCAGTCCTCGGTCAACTCCTTTGACAAGATCGGCGTTGCCGGCAACGGTGCCGCGGCTACGATCGACGGACTCATTTATATCGCGCTCAACTCCTTCTACCACGCCTCACTCACCTTCTCGGGACAGAATCTCGGCGCGCGCGAGCTGAAGCGCGTCAAGAAGACCTGTTATTACTGCCTCTTGCTCGTGCTTATCGTCGGCATTCCGCTTTGCCTTGTTACGTACGCATTCGGCGAACCGCTTCTCGGAATCTTCCTTTCGGACGACGGCGCGGCGAACAAGCAAGCCATCATCGAATTCGGTATGGAGCGAATGTTCTACACGACCATCTTCTACTTCCTTTGCGGACTTATGGAGGTCATGTCGGGAATGCTGCGCGGACTCGGAGCCTCCACGACCTCGATGCTCGTCAGCCTTATCGGTGCCTGCGCGATGCGTGTTGTATGGGTCTACACCGTCTTCGATGCGGCAAGGACCCCCGCCTCACTCTATATCTCCTTCCCGATATCCTGGCTGGCAACGACGATCGGACTTTATATCTGCTACGCAGTTATACTGCACCGCATCAAAAAGCGGATGGAAAACCCCGCCCCGCCCTTGCACCATAAAGGCGCGTAAATAAATTAATTATAAAAGGAGAATCGCAATGAAAGCCAATCGACTCGCAAAGTATCTGCGACTCACCGTCGCCCTCTGTCTGTGCATCTCCATGATCCTCCCCGTATTATCCTGCGCGGAAACCGGAGGCGAAGAGAGCAGCTCCGCATTGACCTCCCCCGATATCGCCGAAACAGCTCCTACCGAGAGCGAACCCGAAGAAACGGAAATCACCTATGATTTCCTTGACGTTAACTACCAGGGCGAAGAATTCCACATCTTCAACAGCGAACAGAAGTACTACATGATCATGAACGTCCTTGCCGACGACGTCAACGGCGAGGCAGTAAACGACGCGAAGTACAACGCTATGAGCAAGGTCGAGGAAAAGTACAACATCGACCTCGTCGAGTATTACTGCGGCTGGGACAATCAGCTCACCGAGATCCAGAATGTCTGCGCGACGGGTGAACAGCTCTATGACGTTGCATATCTGAGATCCACACACGTCGGCTCGATGTTTACAAGCTCATATCTCTACAACCTTTACGACATCCAGAACATCAACATTGATCAGCCTTGGTGGAATCAGCAGATGAAGGATGACGCTACCCTTCTGGGCGACCATCTCTATTATCTCTCGAGCGATGCTCACCTTATGGCATTCGAGGGTACCTGGGGTATCTACTTCAACAAGACCCTTGCAACAGACATGCAGATCCCCTCTCCCTACGAGGACGTATATAACAACACCTGGACTCTGCCCAGACTCACCGAGCTTGCAAAACAGTGCGCTACTCTTCGCGGCGACAACTCCTGGGAATTCAGCACAAACGGCTCGAGCCTTTACGGTATGGCGTCCTTCAAGAACCTCATCAACGCACTGATGGTCGGATGCAACGAGCATTACTGCCTCAAGGACGCTGACGGAAAGCCCTATTTCTCAATGGCAAACAGCGCAACGGTATATGACGTGACCGAAACCATCGCCGCGCTTACCGGATCCACGGCTGACGGAACCTATATCAGCGCAAACGCAACGGGCAAACACTATATCCACGATATCTTTTCACAGAACAGATCGGTATTCATGGGCGGCGAGCTCAAGGCAGGTGCCGCAGAGCTTCAGGAGATGACCAATCCTTATGGACTCCTTCCCATTCCGAAATATAACTCGGACCAGGAAAACTATCTGAGCAATATGCTTTGGTCGACACTGCTTATGACGATCCCCGCATCCTGCTCCGACCCCGAGCGTGCCGCCGCTGTTATGGATGCACTTTCCTTCTATTCCTGGCGCGACGTTCTTCCCGTTTATTATGAAAGACTCTGCTACCGCGGAATGCGTGATGCGGAATCGGTTGCAATGCTTGAGATCATCAGCGAAACCAGATACCTCAACTGGCCGATCGCCTACGGTTGGATAAGCTCCATTGAGCCCAATATCAACAGCGAGCTCGACGCAGGCAGAGCTACCGGAATCGCTTCGCTTATCAAAATGGCATCAAAGACTGTTCCGCGACTCATAGATAAAACAATAGCGGATCTTGAAAAAACCGAATAATTTTTATAAAAACCGCGGAACTTTTTCCGCGGTTTTTCGTCTATATATATAAGCGCAGATAAATATTTCGCCTTGCGGCGAAATGTGATATTTTTGCTTCGCAAAAGTGATATTCGCGCATAACGCGAGTGATATATTCCGCAAAAGCGGAATGTTAAGGTAGCTTTTCGCATGCGAAAAGCAATTTATTGATAATGTTCAGAACGAGCATAAATTGAATAGTTTTGCTGAATTTAGTACGAGTTTGTAGGGACCGACGTCCTCGGCGATCCGTGGGCATTAAATTATATATTTGGTGAAATTCAGAAAGTGTAATGTAATTATATTGATTTTATACAAAGCAATATTTTTATTGGACTCGGACCGCCGAGGACGTCGGTCCCTACGGATTATAATTTAATTATTACACATCAATATTATTTCACATCAAATCTCAATGTTCAGAACTCTGAACAATAAAGTCTGCTATCAAAAATAAAGCCCTCCCGCTTGCGGGAGGGTTGGGAGGGCATACAGCGCTCCATCATAAAAAATATCCAAGCAAAAAGGAGAAAAAACATGAAAAAGAATTACTTTCGCATCATCTGCGCCATTTTGGTGGTTTGCTTATTGTTTCCCAGCTGTACCGGCACCGAGGGGGTAACAAGCAAGGAGCATATTCTGAAAGCATGGAGCGGTGAATTCAGCGAGGAAGCTTTAATAAGCACGATCGAGGAATACCGAAGCAATTATCAACCCGTAGGAAGCGCCGACAAATCAGTCTCGGTGACGATTGAAACGGATTTTGATATTTCGAGCTATACAGTCTCGCGGATATCAAAGGTAGACGACAGCAACATAGAAGTTGAGCTGCACGGATACATCGACTTGATCATTGACACCGAACGCAATGGACGTCAAATAACATTCAAGACCGATTGGTGGCACAGAGCAGGTGAAAAAACAAAGAAATATACGATATGGTCCTATCTTGTCCTCATCCGCGACACCGAAGGCGAAGATCATTATTATTATTTCAGAACGGACTATTCCTCCGGAACTGCAACCCCCCACGAAACAGAAATAATAACCGAACCCGATTACACACCCATGAAGGGCGCGGCTGTCGAATACCTGACCGCGCGCGATTTCGCCCCCGATCGCACAGCGGGCGAGGTAAGCGACGGTTTCCGCGAGGCTTACGCAGATTTTGCGCTGAAGCTTATGAATGAGAGCCGCTCCGAGTTCGAGGGCGACGCGCTTCTCGTCTCGCCCCTTTCAGCAATGATCGCGCTCGCGATGACGGCAAACGGCGCCGAGGGCGAAACTCTCGCCGAGATGGAAAAAGTTCTCGGCGGCGGCTTGTCCATTGAAAAGCTCAACGCCGAGCTCTTCAACTACACCTCGTCCCTCATCTCGACCGACGATGCAAAATTCAACCTCGCAAACGCAGTCTGGGTCACCTCAAGCCCCTCGTTCAGCATCAACAAAAACTTCGTTAAAACTATCGAAAACACATTTGACGCCGACATTGTTGCGGCTGATCTTCCAAACTCAATCACAGACATCAACGATTGGGCAAAGGAAGAGACCTTTGGCATGATCCCCTCCATCCTGAACGACGGCGACCTTGACGCCGACACGGTGATGGTGCTCCTTAACGCTCTCGCGCTCGACGCTCTCTGGGCAAATCAGGCAGATGACCACGCTTGCTTTGAGGATCAGTTCCACGTAACCGACAAAAACGTTCAAAAAGCAACCTTCATGCGCACCGAGTGCGAGGGTTATATCGAGGGCAAGGGCGTTACGGGCATCGTCAAGAACTATAAGGGCGGGAATTACGCATTCCTCGCGCTTCTTCCCGAGGGCGACGTTTACGAATACGCCGCATCTCTTGACGGGGAGGATCTTCTGAAGCTTTACGACAAGCGCATAAAAGCCACGGGAAGCGTGGAAGTCAGCGCCAAGATCCCGCACTTCTCCTTCGATTGCAAGATCGAGATGAAGGAAGTTCTCAAAAAAATGGGAATGGTCAAGGCTTTCGACAGCGCCGGGGCTGATCTGAGCGGACTCGGCACCGACTCGCGCGGTAATCTTTCCATCAGCCGCGTCATCCAGAAGACCCACATCGACCTCGACAATTCCGGAACCCGCGCAGCAGCCGTCACCGCAGTTACCATCAAAGCCGAGGGCGGCATAATGAACGCAAAATTCTACCGTGTCGACCTCGACCGCCCCTTCCTCTACGCCATCATCGATACGGCGACGGGATTGCCGATCTTCCTTGGGGTTTGCGAGAATATTAGCGGTCAGTGATTAGTGATCAGTGGTCAGAAAGATGCGACAAAATTAACAAGTGCGAACAAAGCTTTCTTGGTGCCCCCTCATCACCCTCTGCGGAGGGGACACCAAGAAAGCTTTGTTCGCACTTGTTTTTATTTATTAAATGAAAATTTTCGCTTGCGAAAATTCACCTTCGACTAACAACTATTTGATCCGAAAATTCCCCGGCAAACCTTCAACGCTTTTGATCCTGCTCTCGCTTCCGGTAATCAAATCGGTAAACTCGCGTCCGACGGCGCGATATTTCGCGGGAGCGAGGTTATTATACGGCAGAAGCTCGACGGGTGCGCCGTCGGCAATTTTCGCGATTCCCGTGAAATTTTCATCGGTATCTGTAATACCCGGGATCAGCGGCGTGCGAAGGAGGAATTTCTTCCCGCTCGCCTTGAGAATTTCAAGATTCTCAAGTATTTTGTCGTTATAAACACCCGTATATCTCTTATGCTCTTCTCTGTCGGCGAGCTTCAGATCCATCATCACGAGGTCGCACTCGGAAATTACTCTGCGGAAAACGTCCGCGTCGGCATATCCGCTCGTTTCGATTGCGATATGGAGCGGTTTGAGCTCCCGTATCAGCTCAAGCGCGAACTCCCATTGCATCAGGGGCTCGCCGCCCGAAATAGTCACTCCGCCGTTTTCCGACAGGAAATCGGCGCCTTTTTTGACCTTTTCGGCAAGCTCTTTGGCTTCATATTCCTTGCCGCTGACGCGCAAAAGCCCCCGGGGGCAGATATGCAGGCAACGTCCGTAAACGCAATCGGGATGATTGCACGGCTTTCGGCAAAGACCGCAACCCGTGCACCCGTTCGTGCCGACGTATAATTCAGGCTTCGGCGACAGCCCCTCGGGGTTGTGGCACCAGATGCAACGCAGCGGACAGCCCTTGAAAAATACCGTCGTCCGTACTCCGTCACCGTCGTGCTGAGCAAATTCCTTTATGTCAAAAATGACTCCTCTCATACCGTGTACCTTCTGCGGGCGATGACGTGATCCTGATAGCACTTGTCAAGCTCAACGAAGTAGCCCGACCAGCCCCACACGCGGACGATGAGCGAGCGATGCGCCTCGGGATTTTCCTGCGCGTCAAGCATATCCTCAAGACTGACGGCGTTGAGCTGTATCTGATGGCCGCCGCGGTCGATGAAGTACTTGACGAGCTTCGCCGTTTTCGACTTTGCCTCGTCATTTTTGAACATATCCGCCGAAAACTCGACAGTGAAGGGTCCGCCGTTGATCGTTTTGGCAAGATCGGGCTTGGAGAAGGATCTCACAAGCGAAACGGGTCCCGAAATGCGCGAAAAGAGGTTTGGCGCGTAGTTTGCGCCAAAAGATTCGCCGTCGCGGCGGCCGTCTGCGGTTGCGGGAGTTTCGCGCGCGTTGTTGATATACATCAGCGCCGTGCCCGTGCCCGCGCGGAAGCGTCCGCCGAAGATGTTGCGCTTGTCGCGAAGCGCATCGGCATAAAATTCAAGGACTTTACAAGCCATACCGTCGGCTTCGTCTTCATCGTTACCCATCTTTGGCGCCTCGTAGCGAAGTAGGTGCAAAAGCTCGGGGTCGTTCTCGAAATCGCTCTCGATCGCCTTGATGAGGCGCGCGGGAGTGACCGTCTTTTCATCAAAAACATACTTCTTCACCGCCGCAAGCTGATCCGCTGCCGATGCGATGCCCGCACCGTGGAAGCCGAAATTGCGGTACTTGATCTCGGAAAAGAGCATTTCAAGGAAGGGCGAGGGCATCTGCCAGAGCGGCTTTTTGCGGTTTTCAACCATCTCGGAGCAACGTTTTTCTATATTATCCTTCACCGATCCTATAAGACTTTCGAAATCCGCCGATTTTTCGAGATCCGCCACGATCGCCTCGCGCACAGCAAGGCTGAGGTTCATCGAACCGTAATTGACCACGTCCATCGCGCAGCCGGGGATGATGCACTCCCAGCAAGCCGCGACCGAATAATTGACCGCGTCCGAGTAGTCGTATCCGAGCTCCAGGAGCCCCGGGATGACGACATCATCGTTCGAATACTGCGGAAAGCCGAGTCCGACCGCCGTCAGCGTCGTTCCGAGTTCATAGAGGCTTTCGGGCGTGTTTTTATTCACTCGGAGGTTGATCTTCGGGTCAATGACACGCAGATTTCGGCTTGCGATGAGGCAAAGCTCGGAAAATTCCGAGAAGCAATCCTCGCCCTCCGCCGTCAGACCTCCGAGCATAAGGCTCTGACCGTTGTCGCCCTGCTGAATGCCGCTATACATATCGCTGTCGATGTTGAAGGAGATGAAGAAATCCTCGATCAGTTCGAGCGCGGATTCCTTCGTCAGTCTGCCCGCCGCGAGGTCGGCATAGTAGTAGGGAGCAAACTGCAGGTCGAATCTGCCCACGGTGTTGTGATAATCGCCCTCGAGCCAGAGCGCATAGTGCAAAATTCTGAAGAACTGCAAAGCCTCGCGCAGAGTTGTCGCGGGGTGCGCGGGAACACGGGACAAAACCTCGGCAACATCATCTCTGCCGATCTGTGCGGCGTGCTTACAGTATCTTTCGGAAAGATCAAGGATCGCCTTTATCACACGCGCGCGGTGCTCGTCGGCAGAGTCAAGACGCGCGAGAAGTCCCGATTTTATCGTGGAAATGTAATCGGGAGTGTAATTCGACTGATATCCGATCTCGTGGACGATATGCTCCACCCTGATCGCGCGCCATTCATCCTTGGTAAAAATATCGGGAAGCTCGCCGATGGTACGCATGAAAACGATCTGCTGACCCTCAAAAATATATGGCTTTTCGGCGCGCGCGGCGAGCTCAAAGCGCTCGCTCATTCGCTCGACCGCGGAAGTTCCGAGCGATGCGTGCCGCTCGGTGAATCCCTCATCGGGAAAAGAGCGGCGCATCGACCTCTGCACTCTGTTTTTTATAATATCATTATAATATTTCTCGTTCATAGCACGCCTCGTAAGAAATGTTTTCTTGAGATGATTATAGCATATATTCGAAGCAAAGTCAATGAAAAAACCGCGCCGAAGCGCGGAATTTTCATTCATTTGTCGGAGTTCCCCCTCCCATCAATTCATCAAAGCACGGATAAACCGGTCGGGTCCTCGCTCCCGCGATCATAATGGCGCGCTCGGAGGCGTTGTTGTAGCTTGAAAGCGGGCGGTCGAGGGCATCGTCCGAGTGGGCGCAAACGTATATCTCCCCGCCCTCAACCATTGATACTATCAGGGTGTGATAAAAATCCCCGCTCTCGTCGGCAAGCTGAATGACGTCGCCGGGTCGCACGCGGTCGAGTGTCGTCGGAAATCCGAAGGGACCCGTGCCGCCGTTTTCCGCGGCAAATTCGGGAGCGCCGGTCATAAAAGCGTAAAAATACTCCACACTCGTCCAGGCGGGGGCGCGGTCGGAGGGCGAAATGAAGTACCACCCGAGGTCGCGCGTGTAATTCTGCACGCAGGTACCCGCAAAGATCGCCTGCGAAACGAAATTCGTGCAGTCGCCGCCGATGCCCGTGTAGTCCTCGAAGATGGGATTGCGTTCAAGCGCCCAACGGCGGGCATACTCGACCGCCCTTTGGCGGTCATAGGGGATATAAGTAAGCTGAGGATAGGGATTGTTATTCATTGATCACACCTCCCGCGCGTGCGACGGAGAGCACTCCGCAAAGAATTTCGGCTGCGCCGGCTCGGGTGAGAATGCCGTTCGGAGTTGCACCCGCAAAGGGATTTCCAAGCCCCGCGGAGCATAGCGCCGCGATCTCGTAACGCGCGTAATTCGCGCCACCAACGGATACTTCGACGACGCCGTCGTATCCGATTCCGAGAAGAATTGCCGTCATTCGAGCCGCCTCTCCGAGTGTGATCTCGCGGTTCGGCTCAAAGACCTGTTTTCCGTCCTTTATCCAGCCGTTTGAAAGTCCGAGAGCTTCCGCCTTTGCGACGTATCCGCGCGCCGAGGTGGGAATTTCGTCCTTATCGGCAAAATTGCACTCTCCCTCGGCATCGGGCGAGATACCCGCCGCGGTCAGCAGAGTCACGGTGAATTCGGCGCGGGTCATTCCGTTTTCGGGATAAAAATAGTCTGCGTTGCCGTATGCGGTGCCGCTCATCAGTCCCTCGGACTCGCAAAGACGCGCAAAAGTCTCGGCACTGCCCGCCATATCGGCATAATCGGGCGAGGAAAGACGGCTGACCGTCACCCTCACCTCTGCCTCGCCCGCGTAGCTGCCCCATTCGTCGCGAACGGTGTAAGTAAATGAATCCCTGCCCGTGTATCCCGCGATCGGGCGGTAAAGATAGCGTCCGCTCGAACGGTCGGAGAGGATCACGCTTCCGTGGCGCGGATAGGACGTGATCTCAAAAACGAGCTCATCCCCCTCGGGATCGCTCGCCGCAAGAGTTCCGCCGCAGATCCCGCCCTCGGGCACACGAGCCGAAAGCGATGCTGCCGTGGCACATTCGAGCGTGGGCGCGGAATTGGTCTCGCCTGCCTCCACAAGCCTTACGACGCAGGTGTACTCATAGGGCGAGCCGTCGGCGGTGAAGCAAAAAGCAGTATCCTCCGCCGCGGGAAGATTGCTCGGCATGAACGCCATTTTGTCAAGACTCGCGCGCGAAAGCACCTGACCTTCGGGAATAACCACGCTTCCCATAGTCAGCTGACCGACCGCGGAGTCGGGGCGGGAGGTAACGGTAATGCTTTCGGGAACGTACCCGACAGCGCGGGCGAAATCATCGCGCGTGAAGACGACCTCACCGCCCGGCACGCCGGAAACCACCATCTCGCACTGCGCCGCGATCACAGAAAGCCCCGGCGAGAGAAGCACCTCTTCCCCCTCCGCCGCCATCGCCGGCATCACCGCGCATCTAAAAAACAAACAAAAGCCGATCAAAAATACAAAAATCCTTCTTCGCATAGTTTCACCTCGCAAATTTTATTCATTAATTAATACGGCGCGGTGGAGGAAAATATGACAAATTTTCACGCACCTATTGACAACCCCTATTAAATAGGGTATAATATAGATAAAGAAAGTAGATTGGAGCAGGTTGTATGACTCGCACATTTATTGAATTGCCTCTTTTTCGTTCAAAATGGGAAAAACTCGGCTTAACAGATAAAGACCTTCGTAGACTTCAGGAAATGCTTCTCGCAGATCCGAAGGTAGGTGCTGTTATGAGGGGTACCGGAGGTATTCGAAAAATGCGCTTTGCCTTTGAACATCAGGGCAAGAGTGGGAGTGTCCGAATTATCTACATAGATTTTGAAGTTTATGAGAAAATTTATCTCATAACCGCATATCCTAAAAATGAGAAAGATAATCTTACCGAAGGCGAAAGGAACGAACTCCGTCAACTGATTGAGATTCTTGAAAACCAACTTAAAGATAGTAAATAAAGGAGAAGGTATGAGCAGTATTTTTGAAGATATCAAGCTTGGTGTACAGCAAGCGATTGAATACGAAAAGGGCAACCTCAAAGCAAGAAAAACCACAATAACCATAGCTCCCGTAGATACCTTTACCGCGCAAGAGATCAAGGAGATACGAAACAATACCGGTCTTACACAGGTTTTGTTTGCAAAATATATGGGGGTCTCGGTCAAGACCGTTGAATCATGGGAGGCGGGCAGAAACCATCCCGAAGGTGCCGCTTGCAGATTGCTCTCACTCACAAGAAACGATCCTAACTTCCCGCAGAAATCGGGGTTTGTTGCCCGATAATATCAAACGGCTCAATCGAGCCGTTTTTTATTTGTAGACAAAACCACAATTATATGCTATAATATAATCGCACAAAATTTTTTGAAAAATTTCTCAACCTTCCCAACCTTCGGGCGTTCTTTGGACACTACTAAATGAACGTTCAAGAAGTGCCATACGGAAGCCGAACAAAATCACCTCAGAGCGAATTAATTTTTGATGGATTTTGGTGGGATTATTCGAAGCAAGGTATTAACCTTGCGAGAAAAATCACGCCGAAAGACGCGAAAATTAATCGCTATGAGGCGATTAGGTTCGACTTTCGTATGGCAAAGAAAGGAGAACGCGAAGTGAATTACAAGAACCAAAACGACGAAACTCTGGTGCTTTTGACTCTTGCGGGCGAAAAGGAAGCCTTCGAGGCGCTGGTCGTGCGCCATCAGAACGCCGTCATCGCGGCGGCGGCATCGGTCACGCACAATCACTTCATGGCAGAGGACGCCTCGCAGGACGCATTCGTCACCGCGTGGATGAAGCTCGATACCCTCTCCGAGCCCTCAAAATTCCTCGCCTGGGTGTGCAAGATCGCAATGTTCAGCGCGAAGAACACCGTGCGCCGCTACCGTCCCTTTGCACCCATCGAGGACGTCGAAAAATACGCGGACGTCACCGACTACGAGCAGGACCCCGCCTCTCTTTACGCGATCTCCGAGGAAAAGGAAGAGCTTCACCGCACCGTCCTCTCGCTTCCCGAGAAGGTACGCCGCGTGATCACGCTCCATTACTTCGAGGAGCTTTCGGTCGCCGAAATCGCGGAAAGGATGCAAATTTCGGTCGGCACCGTCAAATCCCAGCTCCACGAAGGCAGAAAAAGGCTGAGAAAGGAACTTTGTGCAATGAATGAAAAAGCAAACGATACTCTCGTCGAGAGAGTAATGAAGAAGGTTGAGGAGCTCAAGCTCTGGCAGATCATGAGCGACAAGAGCGGCTTCGCGGAGGTCTACAAGGGCGTCCTCGCCGAGGTCGAAAACCTTCCCGAATGCAAGGATAAATACCACGCCCTCGCCGACGTCCTCGCGCGCGGCTGGTGGTGGCTCCCCGGCAAAAAGAACGAGGAACTCTTCGCCCGCATCAAGGAAGCGGCGCTGATCGGTAAAAATGACGAAATAATGCGCTTCATCCTCACCCGCGAGGACGAAGAATACAGCGGTCAGAAGCGGATCGAATTTATGCGCGACGTGCAGATCCCCGCGCTCGAAAAAGCGGGATTTGTCGGTGCAACGGCTTACGAAATATTCCGCCTCGGATACAGATATATGATGGATAGGAAATATGAGGAAAGCCGTGAATGTCTGGAAAAGGCGCAAAAGCTCGTCCCCGCGTCCGATACCGTACATTCGCTCGCCGCAAACGCGCTTGACTTGCTTGGAAGAATGGAAGAAAAATTCGGACAGGCAGATAAAAACTCATACGCCGTCGGTTTCGGCGCAGATAAGATAAGAATTATCGACGGCGTGCCGAGATCCTGGAACCGCGACGGCTACGGGGAAGGTTATCTTCATTCGGGCTGCGACACGCGCTCGATGTTGTTCGAAAACGCGGGCAGCTGCGACGGTTATTTCTTCCTCGATATTCCCGTGGGTGAGTGCTACACCGCCACCGACGGCTCGACTCTCACCTATCTTTCCGACAGCGAACGCGCCGAAACTCCCGCGGGTGTGTTTGAAAACTGCCACGTTTGGGAGTCTAAAGAATACAAATGGTGGAACGGTACTTCCTATTACAAGATCTGGTACCGCGCGGGCGTTGGTATCGTAAAATACGAGCGCAGACTCGACGGTATCAGCGACACGGCTTACCTCACTTCATACGAGATAAAGGGCGGCGAAGGACTGATCCCGCTTGCGGTCGGCAACAGATGGGAATATTCGATCGACGGAAATTCCCAATATTTAAGGTCGGTTGACAGCTACGAGGTCAGATACTTTGACGGCGAAAACGCGATCATCTCAACATACGATGAAAGCGAGCGCTTCGGCTATGACGAGTCCTCGTGGCTTGAGATGATCGAGTGTGTCCGCAACGAATATTGCGAATATGACGATAAGGACAACTGCAAGATCAAGGACGTTTACCGCCAGATCGAGCTTACCGAAAAGCTTGCGCTCACGCAGATGGAAAAGCTGCACAGCCGTGTTGCCGCGAAGGTCGCGAGGAGGATCCTTGACACCGATCCCGAGTTCAACCCCGGCACCAAGGTCACGGGGCATTGGAATTTCTTCCAGAAATCCGCCCTGCACGAAAAGAATGGGGAATATCATCTGACGCAGGACCGTCGCTTCTCCTTTGAATGGAAGAACGGAAGCGGAAATGTCGCCTCAGAGGATGCCCTGCTTTTCAACCACATGTACGGAATTCTTCAGGATGCGACAAAATGCCTTTGGTCGGACACCTGGGTCGTTGGCGCGTCTCCCGTGATCGAATATTCACTTTACGACCGTATGCCGATCAAGACGACGATGTCGGTCGAGGACGGCGGAAGCGTCACCACCAAGGCGGGTACATTTGAAAACTGCCTCAAGCTCTCGCTCAAGATCGACGGTATGGATAGGGGTCACTCCTATCGCGGCGGCAACAAGGAATATTACTTCGCCGAGGGCATCGGAATCGTCCGCACCGTGAACGATTATGCCGGCGGAAGAAAGGCAATATACGAGCTTTCCTCCTACGAGGGCATCGGCAAGGGTTATATGCCCTTCGAGGACGGACTTGTGCGCTTTTACGAGGCGATCGACCTCACCGACGGATACTATGGCGCTGTGGAATACACCTATATCCGCAATGAGGACGGCGAAATCAATATTTTTGAGGATATGACGGGCATCCGCAACGTTCCCGCGCCGACCACCGAATATGCATTCGTTGAGCGCGAGGTCATTGAGGATCGCATCTGGGATGAGGGTAAACTCCCCGAAGCGCGCCTGCGCAATGCCGCGAACAATCTTCACCTGATGCTGCACTTCATTACGCGCAACAGCAGATCCTGGAAATACGCGCCGAGAGGCAGAGCGTGGGCAAAATACCGCATCAAGATGATCGAGAATATGCTCACCGATGAAAACGGCGAGATCGCGCCCGCGTGGCTCGGTCTTTACGCCGAAATGCACTTTATGGCGGCTTGCACCACTTTCGGATGCAAGAAGCCGGAGCTCAAGGACGAGGCTTACGCATATCTCGAGCGCGCCTTCGAGCTTGCGCCGAAGTGGTTTGAGATACCCGATGGAACCTTGCTCGATGTTGGCGACAGTGAAGTTTACGGCGGAATCAAGATCGAAAAAGGAGATAACGGCTCTTTAGTGCTCCCCGACGGCACCCGCGAGCACTATGAGGAAGCTTGGTTTCTGAACACCACTTGCCCCCAGCGCTACTACAATGGCATGACAGCCAAAAAAGGCTGGGAATGGTTCAACTCCGCGCGCGATGACGAGAGATATAAGGAGCTCGTCAAGAGAGCGAGAGAGATGATGGAGAAGTATAGTAAATAGTGGCTAGCGGCTAGTGACTAGTGGCTAGTGAAAGAAGATTTTCTCGCTTTGCTCGAAAATCAAGCTTGTATGATAATTTAATTTGGTGTTGATAATCCTCTATTTAGTTGGATAATTTAATGCCTAAATAAAAATCTCGGATATTGAGAAGATTTTGCTTCGAAATATCCGAGAATCTTTTTTACTTGCTTTAGCTTTGCGCTACTCGAAGTTTTGTCGGCACATCATAAAATTATTAATCTGAAATTTTCGCTCCGCGAAAATTTACCTTCCACTAGTCACTAGACACTAGCCACTTATTAATAAAAATGATTATTTATTCATTTTTCTCGAAAAAATATTCACCAAACCCCTTGACCTTTCGGGATTTTTGTAGTATAATATGTAACATATTTATAATGAGAAAGAATTTCTTTTTGGAGAAAAATTTTATGAAAAAAGTGTTCATTGACGGAAGCGCGGGGACTACGGGACTGCGCATCCATGAGCGGCTTGCCTCGCGCGAGGATATTTCGCTCATCACTCTTCCCGAGGAATTACGCAAGGACGCCGCCGCGCGACAAGAGGCGATCTGTGCCTCCGACGTCACCTTCCTCTGCCTGCCCGACGACGCGGCGCGCGAGGCTGTGACTCTTTGCAAAAATGACTCCACCGTTATCATAGACTGCTCGACCGCGCACCGCACAAACCCCGATTGGGCATACGGTTTTCCGGAGCTTTCCGCGGCTCACGCCGAAAAGATAAAAAGCTCGAAACGCATCGCAAATCCCGGCTGCCACGCAAGCGGCGCGATCGCGATCCTCTACCCCCTCGTATCGCGCGGAATCCTTGACGCCGCCTATCCTTTCGCGATCCACAGCCTGACGGGATATTCGGGCGGAGGAAAGAAAATGATCGCCGATTATGAGGCTGACGGACGCGACCCGAAATTCGATTCGCCCTGTCATTACGCGCTGACCGCTTCTCACAAGCATCTGCCCGAGATCAAGTCGGTCTGCTCGCTCGATTTTGCCCCCGCGTTCAACCCGATCGTTTCTGATTTCTATTCGGGAATGTGCGTTTGCGTACCCGTGCAGATGCGTCTTGCAAAGAAGCAGCTTTCGGTTGCCGAAATGCACGCGCTCTATTCGGAGCACTACGCGTCAAGCAAGATCATCTCGGTCGCTCCCCTCTGCGAAAAGGGCACACCCGACGGGCTTATCTTCTCGAATTCGCTTTCGGGCAGAGATTCGATGCAGATCATCGTTTCGGGAAATGAATACACAATGAATATTTATGCATTATTCTGCAACCTCGGCAAGGGCGCTTCGGGCGCAGCCATCCAGAATATGAATATAGCAATCGGGGCAGACCCCGTGAAAGGACTCGTATTATGATAAAGTACATCGAAGGCGGCGTTTGCGCCGCAAAAGGTTTCAAAGCTTCGGGAATTCATTGCGGAATCCGCAAGAACAAAACGAAGAAGGATCTCGCCCTGATCGTCAGTGATTGCAAGGCGTCAGCAGCTGCTGTTTACACCACCAACCTCGTTTGCGGTGCGCCGATCAAGGTCACCCGCGCGAATATCGCGGACGGATGCGCCCGCGCCGTCATCTGCAACAGCGGAAACGCAAACACCTGCAACGCCGACGGCATCCAGATCGCCGAGGCAATGTGCGATCTCGTATATAAGGCAACCGGAATCCCCGCAAAGGACGTTATCGTCGCCTCCACCGGCGTTATCGGTCAGAAGCTCGACGTCACCCCCATCGCGGGCGGAATGGACGAGCTCGTTTCCGAGCTTTCCTACGAGGGTTCTGATGAGGCGGCTTGGGCAATAATGACCACCGACACGAAGCTCAAGAGCGTTGCGGTCGAGTTCGAGCTCGGCGGCAAGACCTGTCACATCGGCGGTATCGCAAAGGGCTCGGGCATGATCCATCCCAACATGGCGACGATGCTCGTTTTCGTCACCTCCGACGTTGCGATCACCCCGAATGCGCTCAACATCGCGCTCAAAGAAGACGTTCGGAATTCCTTCAATATGATCTCCGTAGACGGCGACACCTCGACGAACGACATGCTCTCCGTCATGGCAAACGGCATGGCGGGCAACGACGTGATCGACGAAAACTCCGCCGATTTCGCGCTCTTCAAGGAAGCTCTCTTCGCAGTCACCTCGAAACTCTGCCGCGCGATCGCGGCTGACGGCGAGGGCGCGACAAAGCTTCTCGAATGCAACGTTTCGGGCGCGGCGGACAAGCAGACCGCACGCGTAGTTGCAAAATCCGTCATCTGCTCGAGCCTTTTCAAGGCGGCAATGTTCGGCGCCGACGCTAACTGGGGCCGCGTTCTCTGCGCCATCGGCTACTCGGGCGCGAAGGTCGACGTGGGCACCATCGGCGTGAAGTTCGCATCGAAGGCGGGCGAGATCGAGGTCTGCCGCGGCGGCTCGGGAGTTGACTTCTCGGAAGAAAAAGCGAAAGAGATCCTTCTCTGCCCCGAAATTCAGGTCAACATCACCCTCGGAATGGGCGACGAGTCCGCAACCGCTTGGGGCTGCGATCTGACATACGACTACGTCAAGATCAACGGAGATTACAGAACATGATGAATATTTCAAACGCCGACCGCGCCAAAGTGCTCGTTGAAGCGCTTCCCTATATCAAAAAATACACCGACAAGATAATCGTTATCAAATACGGCGGCTCCTCGATGATCGACGAGAGTCTCAAAGAGGACGTTATGCGCGACGTCGCGCTGCTGAACCGCATCGGCGTCAAGGTCGTTCTCGTTCACGGCGGCGGACCCGCGCTGACCGAAACGCTCAAGAGAATGAACATCGAAAGCAAATTCGAAAACGGTCTGAGAGTTACCGACGCCGAGACCGCGAAGGTCGCAACGATGGTCCTCGCGGGCAAGGTCAACAAGGGCCTCGTCGGACTGATCGGCTCTGTCGGCGGACTTGCCGTCGGACTTTCGGGAATCGACGCCAACATGATCCACGTCAAAGAACTTGATCCCGCACTCGGCTACGTCGGCGAGATCACCAAGGTCAACACCGGACTCATCACCGACGTGCTGGGTAAGGGCTACATCCCCGTAATTTCGAGCGTTGCCTGCGACAAGTCGGGCGAGATCTACAACATCAACGCCGACACTATGGCGGGCGAGATCGCGGCGGCACTCGGCGCCGAAGCATTCATCTCGCTGACCGACACCCCCGGCATCCTTGCCGATAAGGACGATCCCACAACTCTCATCTCGCAGATCCATCTTGATGACATCAGCAAGATGATCGCCGACGGAACCATTTCGGGCGGTATGATCCCCAAGGTCAACGGCTGTGCCGACCTCGTCCGCGGCGGCGTAAAGCGCGTGTTTATCATTGATGGCAGAGTTCAGCACTCGATTCTCATTGAAATTCTCACCGATGAGGGTCTTGGTACTATGGTTTTGGCTTAAACAACCGACAGAATTCAGTGGAAAGTTTTGATCAAACTTTTTCAAAAGTTTGCGGAGTATGAGGCAGAGCCTCATTTCAATGCGAGCGTAAGCTCGCTTCATCGTGCTTCGAAACTCTGAAGCTCTGCTTCTGAGTTTCGGACAGAGTCGATACTTCCCGATTGTAGGGAAGTATCGCGCTCTGTCACCCTTTTGGTATTTGAATTTAGAAAAATTGAAGGAGCGCAAGCCTTCCCTTGAAGGGAAAGGCTTGACTCCTTCCGAACAGCCTGCGGGGCGCAGTCTGCTCGGAGCGCAGAAGAGAGTTTCGCCCTCTGCGGAGGGCGACTTAAGGCCCCGCCTTAAGAATTCGCAAACTTTTGAAAAAGTTTGATCAAAACTTTCCGCTTATTAAAAGGTGCAAAAATGAACACATTCGAACTTGATTCCAAATACGTCGCGCAGACTTACCGCCGTTTCCCCGTTGAGATCGTTTCGGGCAAGGGCGCGGTGGCTTACGATGCTGACGGCAAAAAATACATTGATATGGGTTCGGGCATTGCCACGAACACTTTCGGCTACGCCGACTCCGAATGGGTAGCGGCTGTCACGGCTCAGCTGAACTCCTACTCCCATACCTCCAACCTCTACTACACCTCCCCCTGCGCGCGTCTTGCGGAGCTTCTCTGCGAACGCACGGGAATGTGCCGCGTTTTCTTCGGCAACTCGGGCGCGGAGGCGAACGAGGGCGCGATCAAGGCGGCGCGCAAATACTCCTTTGATAAATACGGCGAGGGACGAAATAAGATCGTCACCCTCGTAAACTCCTTCCACGGCAGAACCATCACCACCCTCGCGGCAACGGGTCAGGACGTTTTCCACACCACCTTTATGCCATTCACCGAGGGATTTTGCCACGTCCCCGCGAACGACACGGAAGCTATGCTCGCTGCAATGACAGACGACGTCTGCGCAGTTATGATCGAGCTCGTTCAGGGCGAAGGCGGCGTAAACGCGCTTGATAAGGACTACGTTTCGGCTGTCGCGGCGGCTTGCGGTGAAAAGGATATCCTCCTCATCGTCGACGAGGTCCAGACCGGCAACGGACGCACGGGCACCCTTTACGCCTTCGAGCAGTTCGGCATCAAGCCCGATATCATCTCGACCGCAAAGGGCCTCGGCGGCGGACTTCCCATCGGCGCCGTCATCCTCGGCGAAAAAGTCAAGGACACCCTCTCGGCGGGCTCGCACGGTTCGACCTTCGGCGGAAATCCCACCTGCGCGGCGGGCGCTCTGAACGTGATCAGCCGTCTTAATGAAGAATTTCTCGCCTCCGTCCGTGCCAAAAGTGAATATATCTTCGCAAAACTTTCAGCCATGAAGGGCGTTATCTCGGTAAGCGGTCTCGGTCTTATGATCGGTATCAAGACGGAAAAGCCCACGCCCGAGATCATCGCGGCGGGTATCGAGCGCGGAGTCCTCTTCCTTTCCGCAAAGGACAAGCTCCGTCTTCTTCCTCCCCTCTCGATAACCTACGGGGAGATCGACGAAGCACTCGCGGTGCTGGCGGAAATTTTGGAAAAATAATCATAAAAAATGCTCCGCTTATTGAAATAAGCGGGGCATTGTGATATAATATATCTTATATATAATATTTTCTTTTTAGGAAGGACTTCATTATGAAAAAGATTCTTATCGCCCTCCTTTCTCTCATCCTCTGTCTTGTTTGCTTCGCCTCCTGCGACAGCGAATGCAAGCACGATTACGGAGATTGGAGGGTCACAAAAGAACCCACCTGCGCCGAAAAGGGCATCCGCTCCCGCACCTGCGAAAAATGCGAGGATCGCGAGCGCGAATATATCGATACCCTGCCCCATACCGAACAGGTAGTTGAGGGCTACGACGCCACCTGCCAGCGCGAAGGTCTTACCGACGGCAAGATCTGCTCGGTTTGCTACCTCACCCTTGAGGAACAGACCGCAATTCCCCTCTCAGACCACGTTGAAGCTATTAACGAGGGCTACGCGGCTACCTGCACCTCTCGCGGAAAGACCGATGGCAAGTATTGCTCGGTCTGCTATACCACTCTGCTCGAGCAGGAATACATCGAAAAGATTCCCCACACCGAGGTAGTCGTTCCCGGAACCGCTCCCACCTGCACCTCGAGCGGCTATGCCGACGGCAAGGAATGCTCGGTCTGCGGCACTACCACTCTCAAGAGAGAGTACCTCTCGAAGCTCGGACACGATTTCATTTTCACCGAGAAAACTCCATCCACCTGCTACTCCTACGGTAAAGAGTCGGATGAGGTCTGCTCGCGCTGCGATTATCTCAACAAGCGCGGCTCAGTCATCCTTCTTACCGACACTCACACCTTCGTCAACGGAAAATGTACCCTTTGCGGTGAGCGCGAGGATGCGAACAGAGATCTCGTTTTCACCTATTCAAACTCCCTCGGCGGCTATATGGTTGATGGCATCGGCACCTGCACCGACACCGACATCGTTATACCCGTAAGCTACAACGGCGATTTTGTTCTGGCGATCGATTCCTATGCGTTCAAGGGCACCGCGATCACAAGCGTCACCCTTACCGACAAGATCGAGCGCGTCGGATACGACGCATTCCGCAACTGCACCGCTCTGACCACCATCAACTGGGGCGCGAACGTCAATAACATCGAATCCAACGCCTTCCGCGGATGCACCGCGCTCACTTCGGTGACCGTTCCCTCTACCGTTACCAAGGCGGGCGAATACATCTTTGCCGACTGTACCGCACTTGCAACCGTCAAAGTCGGCGACTCCACCCTTCTTGAAACGCCCACCGCAACCGGAATTTCTATGTTCTCGGGCTGTACCGCTCTTACCTCCGCAAGTATCGAAGCAAGCGTTGGCGAGATCGCGACCCGTATGTTCAAGAACTGCTCCATGCTTTCAAACGTCAACTTCGGCACAAATATCACCAAGATCGGCACCGAAGCATTCTACAGATGCTACGCCCTCACCTCAGCAGTTATCCCCGCGCCCGTTGAGACCATCGGTACTTACGCCTTCTACGAATGCGAATATCTTGCTGATATCACCCTTGCTCCCACCGTCAAGACTATTGATAAGTACGCGTTCGCAGGCTGCAAGAGCCTCAAGAGCCTCTCCCTCCCGGCTACCGTTAAAAATATCAACGCCTATGCATTCTATAAGTGCCCCAAACTTGAAACCCTGACGATCGGCGACAGCAGTGTCGTCGAAGAGCTCACCGTTCTCGGTGAATACGCGTTTGCCGAGTGCACTGATCTCAAGAACGTCCTCATCGGCAACACCGTCGGCGAGATCGGCAACTACTCCTTCTATAAATGCACCGGACTGAGCAATATCAATCTCGGCGCATCTCTCAAAAAGATCGGAAACGGCGCGTTCGCATATGACGCAAAGCTTCTCTCAATGGCGATCCCCGCATCGGTTGAAACCATCGGCAAGGAAGCATTCTCGCAGTGTATCGGCATCACCGACCTCACCGTCCCCGGCAATACCTCCCTCGGAAACTACGCATTCTATAAGTGCACGGCACTTGCAAACGTAAATCTCGGATCGGGCACCACCGCTCTCGGCACTTATGCATTCGCGGGCTGCTCTATGCTCAAGTCGATAACCGTTCCCGCTTCGGTAAAATCCATCGGCGCAAGTGCATTTGACAGTTGCACAAAGCTTGAAAGCGCCAAGGTAGGCGACGACAGCGAGCAGGCGGAGCTTACCGCAATCGGCAATTACGTTTTCTACAACTGCCCCGCGCTTAAGACCGTCACATTCGGCAACGGAGTCGGCTCGACAGGAACATACACCTTCTCCGGCACACAGATCGAAAGCGTCGTTCTCGGCAATAATATCACCGAGATCGGAGAAAGATGCTTCTATAATTGCAAAAAGCTTCAGAAGATCGTAACGTCTCCCGCGCTTGAAAAGATCGGTAAAAACGCATTTTACAACTGCTCGGCTCTCACCTCCATTGATCTTTCCACGGTAAAGAGCATCGGAAGCAACGCGTTCGCAGGTTGCACGGCTCTTAAGAGCGTCACCTTCGGAACCGAGCTTACCACCCTCGGCTCCTATGCGTTCTCGGCTTGCTCGTCGCTGACAAGCGTCACCGTCCCCTCCACCGTCAAGCTTATCGACGCAGGATGCTTCGAATCCTGCACCTCCCTCCAGAAGGTAGTTATCGGCGAGGGCGCCGAGCAGCCCGACTACACCGTCATCGGCTCCTATGCATTCCTCAGCTGCAAGAATCTCACCGAGGTCGTTATCACCGATAACGTTTCCTCGATCGAAAGCTATGCGTTCAATAAATGCGAGAAGCTGACAAGCGTCACCATCGGCAAGAACGTTGACGCCATCAAGGAGGGCGCGTTCGCGGAATGCACCGCGCTCAAGAGCATCACCCTTCCCGCCGATATCTCCAACGTAGACAAAAACGTATTTAATAAGTGCACCGCACTCAAGACTATCAACTACTCCGGTACCACAGTGCAGTGGAACACCGTCACCAAGAACGCAAGCTGGCTCGGCAACGCCCCCGTCAGCTCGATCAAGTGCTCCGACGGTTCGGTATCAGCAAAATAAACAAAAGGAATTAATACAATGAAACATCTTCTCAAACTTTCAGACCTTACAACAGAAGAGCTTTACTCCATCCTCGACCTCGCCGACGAGCTCAAAGCCGAGCGCAAGGCGGGCATCAAAAAGCCTTACCTTCAGGGCAAGACCCTCGGTATGATCTTCCGCAAGTCCTCCACCCGCACCCGCGTTTCCTTTGAAGTGGGTATCCACGAGCTTGGCGGTAAAGGCCTCTTCCTCTCCTCGAACGACCTGCAGATCGGCAGAGGCGAGGAAACCGCAGACACCATCCGCGTGCTCTCGCGCTACCTCGACGGCATTATGATCCGTACCTTCGACCAGAAAGAGGTCGAGGATATGGCGGAATACGGCTCGATCCCGATCATCAACGGCCTTACCGACTACGCTCACCCCTGCCAGGTGCTTGCAGACCTTCAGACCATCCGCGAGCTCCGCGGCGACCTGCACGGCAAGAAGCTCTGCTTCATCGGCGACGGCAACAACATGGCAAACTCCCTCATCGTCGGCTGTATCCTTGCCGGCATGAAGGTCGCGATCGCCTGCCCCGCGGCATACAAGCCCGATGCTGAAATTATGAAATGGGCGGAGGCGACCGGCCGCTTCCTTTGCACCGAATCTATCGAAGAAGCCGCAAAGGATGCCGACGCGCTCTATACCGACGTCTGGGCATCGATGGGTCAGGAGGGCGAAGCCGCTATCCGCCGCAAGGCGTTCGAGGGCTACCAGATCAACTCAACAGTTATGACCTACGCAAAACCCGACGCACTCGTGCTTCACTGCCTCCCCGCGCACCGCGAAGAGGAGATCACCGCCGAGGTCTTCGAGGCACACGCCGCCGAGATCTTCGAGGAAGCAGAAAACCGTCTGCACGCGCAGAAGGCTGTAATGGTCAAGCTGATGGCGTAAATTAAGTGTAAGTATAAAAAATGCAAGCCGAAATTGGCTTGCATTTTTTGGTTATATGCGTACTGTCCGCCTTCGGCGGAATGATAATCTCGCTTGCGCGAGAATGATAATCTGCTTCGCAGAATGATAGTCGGCTGCGCCGAATGAAGGTAAATTTCCGCACGCGGAAATTTTCAATTAAATTAAAGTCAACAGCAGCGGAAAGTTTTTGGAAAATTCTTAAGAAACTTTTTTTCAAAAAAGTTTCTTAAGTCGCCGTCCGCAGACGGCGAAATTCCCCGTGTGCTTCAAGCGGGCGGCGCCCCTGCCGACCGCTTGGAATGATTAAAACCTCCCGCTTGCGGGAGGTTTTAATCATTCACTCTAATTATTCTTTATCCTTCATACTCTCCTCAAGCTGTTCAACCCGATACGAAAGGTCCTCAATTTTCTTTTTGAAATTCAAATACATTTCAAAAAGTCCAAATACGATCAAGGGTGACAAAAATAATCCGAACAGGTTTTTCGAGGAAGGCTCAACTCCGTCACCCTCCCGGGTAGCCTTCTTGCAGTCTGACTCTCACGGCAACACCGTCCTTAAAATATATATGATACCAAAGAGAATCGTCATAGCTCATGATCCATTCGGGAGTATTATCGCGTATCATATATTTTGCCAAGCTCGGTGCATTTTCCTCGTCACGGTAAAATTCCGAAAACTCACCGTACTTCTCTTCGATCTCCTCGGGCGTGCTTCCGATGATCTCGCGGTCTTTATAGGGGTAATGGGTGGGATAAGTATAGTTAAAAAGACTCACGGAAGTCACAACGATCAGCACCGCCGATGCGATCACCGAAAACAGAGTGATGATTTGTTTTTTGCTCGATTTTCTAATATACGCACAGAGCGATTCAACTATCCACCAAATCGCCCAACCGCAAGCACAGACAAAAGCCAGAAATCCGGAATAGATCGCATACACAAACAACACAAGCGCATAATAGTCAGCAATCAAAGAAGCAAAAACCAATATAGCCGCCGTGCCCGCAAACAAACCGAACGGAATCAAACGGATCCAAAGCCTTTTCGCCTTGAAGCACAAGAGAAGCTGAATCGACAACAGCAAAAGCGACACGATCAAAACGAAAATTTCTGTTTTGATCTCAAATGAGCCGATATGTATCACGCGAACACCTCCTTAAAACCTGTTTTGCGGCACGATTACATTATATCATATATTTATCCAAAATGCAATAGCAGTGCGGTTGAAAGTGCACAACTGTTTGTTGAGGAATATTCAACTGTTAATTTCTATGTTCAGAGTGCCAAATAAGAGGTTTTATAATAAAACAAAGCCCTCCCGCTGGCAGCAATGCTGTCCACTTAAGGAAATCCCCTCGAAACGAGTACGAACATAGCTTTTTAATAACTTTCTTAAGTTGACAGCATTGCCGCTTGCGGGAGGGCCATGGAGGGTACACGGTTTGCCGAGGCGAGGGATCTGTGCCTATTGTTAAATCTTTATTTGGCATTGCGTGACCGAAGGTCACGCAGGGTGAAGGAGCGAAAACCTCCCCAAGGGGAGGTTTTACTCCTTCCAAACAGCCGACGGGGCGTCGTCTGTTTGAAGCGCAGGGGTATTTCGCGCGGCTCTGGAGGTTTTCCGAAGGAAAATGGAGGCGGGAGCCGACAAGACAGAGTCGACTTTTGCCGTAGGCAAATATGTCTGCGGACGGCGACTTAAGAAACTTTTTTTCGAAAAAGTTTCTTAAGAATCTTCAAAAAACTTCTCGCTGCTGTTGTCTTTAGTTTCAATTATAATCGAAAATTTCCGAGCCTTCCGGCTCGGAAATTTACCTTCATTCTGCCGAAGGCAGACTATCATTTGCGCGAAGCGCGACTTCTAACGTACTCAATCTGCTTCTTCACAGACTCCGCCGCCGGTCCTCCCTCGCTTGTTCTGCGGCAGAGGCAATTATCGAGGTTTACGGCGTCGTAGACGTCATCGGAGATTATCTCGGAATAGGACTTATAAACCTCGATCGGCAGGTTTTCAAGCACTTTGCCCGTCTTGATGCACTCGGCGACGACTTGTCCCGAGATCTTATATGCCGCGCGGAAGGGCATTCCCTTGCCGACGAGGTAATCGGCGAGGTCAGTGGCGTTGATGAATCCGCCCTCTGCGGCTTTGCGCATCTTCTCGGTACGCGCCGTCATGGTTGCCGTCATCGGTATGGCAACGTCGAGGCAGATCTTGACGGTATCGAGCGCGTCGAATACGGTTTCCTTATCCTCTTGCATATCCTTGTTATACGCCAGCGGCAGACCCTTCATTACGGTCAAAAGCGTGATGAGATCACCGTTGACGCGTCCCGTCTTGCCGCGGATCAGCTCCGCCATATCGGGATTCTTCTTCTGCGGCATGATCGACGAGCCGGTGGTGTAGGCATCCGAAAGCTCGACGAATCCGAACTCCCAGCTCGACCAGAGGATCACTTCCTCGGCATATCGCGAGAGGTGAGTCATGAGGATCGAGCAATTCGCAAGGAATTCGAGAGCGAAATCGCGGTCGGATACGCCGTCGATCGAGTTGAGCGCGATCTTCGAGAACCCGGGCTTTTCCGCCTCGAAATATCTGTCGGTATCATAAGTCGTTCCCGCAAGCGCGCAGGAGCCGATGGGGCAGATATCGATACGCTTGAGTGTATCCGTGAATCGCTCCGCATCGCGCAGAAGCATCATCGCGTAAGCTAAAAGGTGATGACCGAAGCTGATCGGCTGCGCTCTCTGCAGGTGCGTGTAGCCGGGCATGATCGCGGTGGCGTACTCCTCCGCCTTATCTGCAAGAGTGGCTGCCATCGCCTTGATCTTTTCCACAACGACCTCGGTTTCATTTCGGAGATACATACGGAAATCGAGCGCGACCTGATCGTTACGGCTGCGCGCGGTATGAAGTTTTTTGCCCACATCGCCGAGGCGCGCCGTCAGTACGGTTTCGACGAACATATGGATATCCTCGGCGGTGGGATCGATCTCGAGCTTGCCCTCATTCAGATCTGCCAGAATGCCCGCAAGACCGTCGATAAGCACTTCCGCCTCATCGGGCGCGATAATTCCCTGCTCCCCGAGCATAGCGGCGTGCGCCATGCTGCCCGTGATATCTTCTTTATACATACGGCAGTCAACGGCGATCGACGAATTGAAATCATCTGCGATCTTATCGGTCTGTGCCGCCGTCCTGCCTTCCCAAAGTTTAGCCATAATTAAATCCTCTCAAAGCTTGAAAGTTTTGATCAAACTTTTTCAAAAGTTTGCGGTTTCTTAAGGCAGAGCCTTAAGTCGCCCTCCGCAGACATATTTGCCTACGGCAAAAGTCGACTCTGTCTTGTCGGCTCCCGCCTCCATTTTCCTTCGGAAAACCGCCAGAGCCGCGCGAAACACCTTGTGCTTCGAACAGGCGGCACCCCGCCGACTGTTCGGAATGAGTCATACCTTCCCTCGCGGAAGGTATGACTCATTCATTTTATTTTTATAAAGATTGACAGAGCACAATAGCCCCGCAAGGGGGCTATTGACTCTGTCCGAGCTGCCTGCGGGGCGCAGTCAGCTCGAAGCGCGGAGAAGTTTCGCCCTCTGCGGAGGGCGACTTAAGTGACTTTTTGAAAAAAGTCACTTAAGAATCTTCAAAAACTTTCCCGCTGCTGTTGTCTTTGGTTTTAATTAAAATCGAAAATTTCCGAGCAAAGCGAGGAAATTCACCTCACCTTTTCACTTTTCACTTTTCACTCTTCACTTTTTTATCGACCATCGCCTTAACGGTAATGGGAAGTCCAAAGAGATTGATGAATCCTGCCGCCTGCGACTGGTCGTAGTCGGATTCGCCGAAGGTTGCGATCTCCTCGCTGTAGAGAGAGTAGTCGCTCCATACGCCCGCGTTGATCATATTGCCCTTGTAGAGCTTGAGTCTTACCTTACCGGTAACCGTCTCCTGGGTCTTGTCAACGAACGCGGAAAGCGCCTCGCGGAGAGGTGTGAACCACTGGCCGTTATATACGAGCTCACCGAATGTGACGGCAAGCTTCTGCTTTTCGTGGAGTGTGTACTTGTCAAGGCAGATCGACTCGAGCACGCTGTGCGCCTTATAGAGGATCGCTCCGCCGGGAGTTTCGTATACGCCACGGCACTTCATACCAACAAGACGGTTTTCAACGATGTCAAGCAGACCGATGCCGTTCTCGCCGCCGATCTTATTGAGGGCGAGGATGATATCCTTCGCGCTCATCTTTTCGCCGTTGAGTGCTACGGGAGCACCCTGTACGAAATCGAGCTCGATGTAGGTAGGCTTATCGGGAGCCATAATGGGAGAAACGCCCATCTCGAGGAAGCCGGGCTTCTCGTACTGCGGCTCGTTGCCGGTGTCCTCAAGGTCAAGACCCTCGTGCGAGAGGTGCCAGAGGTTCTTATCCTTCGAGTAGTTGGTCTCGCGGTTGATCTTGAGCGGTACGTTGTGCGCCTCCGCGTAGTCGATCTCTTCCTCACGCGACTTGATATCCCACTCTCTCCAGGGAGCGATGATGGGCATATCGGGAGCGAACGCCTTGATGGTCAGCTCGAAACGGACCTGGTCGTTGCCCTTACCGGTACAGCCGTGGCAGATAGCGTCGCAGCCTTCCTTGAGAGCTACCTCAACGAGAGCCTTCGCGATGCAGGGACGAGCGTGCGAGGTGCCGAGGAGGTATTCCTCATAGATCGCGCCCGCCTTCATGGTGGGGATGATGTAATTGTCAACGTAATCGTCGCAAAGGTCGAGGACGTAGAGCTTGGACGCGCCGGTCTTCAGCGCCTTTTCCTCAAGACCCTCAAGCTCGTCAGCCTGACCGACGTTGCCCGAGATCGCGATTACTTCGCAGTTGTTGTAGTTTTCCTTGAGCCACGGAATGATGATGGATGTATCGAGACCGCCCGAATAAGCAAGGGCGACTTTCTTGATCTTGGATTTGTCGAGAACTTTCATAATTAACTCCTTGTTTGCATAAATATGCACGATTTTTTGAATACTTGCATATTATACTACATTTTAATGAATATGTCAATACCTAAAATGAATAAAAATGCGGTTTTTATAAAAAATTTCACGTTCCGCACAGCGGAACATATCGTGCCGAAGGTATATCGTATCGGCACAGCCGATATATCGCGCTCGCGAAGCGAGCATATCGCGCGCCGCGCATGACGGCGCAACATCAAAATATCAAAATCCAGAACGCTGAACAAAAGAATTCACGCCCACAACGCGTGTCTGACGGTTTTCCAAAGGAAAACGGAGGCGTTCAGCCGACGAGGCAGACACGGCAGTTCGCCGCAAGCGAACTATGCCTTCCCCGGTGGGGGAAGGGGGACCACGAAGTGGTGAATGAGGCGTTTTTATAAGATACTGTTTTTCGAGCGTAGCGAGAAAATCTTCCCGTTTGACCAATAAAAAAGCCATATCTGGATCAAATTTAGCAAATAACCTTTGCATTGTATTCTTTTGCAATCTGAGTTCAGAACAAAATATTTAGTTAACTATGTTTTGGAAGATTTTCGCTAACGCGAAAAACAATATCTTATTAGGCGCCTCATTCGTCAGCCTTCGGCTGCCACCTTCCCCCACCGGGGAAGGCTGATAAGTTTGTGCGAACATTGCAAACATTGATATAATACGCTATATAAAAATCAGTTGCCGACAAAGTGTCGACAACTGATTTTAATTTTCATTCAGCGGGTTTTGAATAAGGTGTATTCCAAGTCTGCACCCAAAGGGCGGAATCATAATCTATTGCCACATGCCACTTGAGATTGTCGTAATAGGTATTCGGCTTGAGCCCCCAGATAGGTTTTGCCCACGCGGGAGTTTTTATTTCAACATCGAAAACCATATAGGCGTCATAATTTCCGGAATTATTCCGGCTGAAATCTATGCTCTCCTCATCGCCTGCATATCTGACCGAAATAATATCATATCCAAAACCAAATCTGTATATTTGGGGAAGAACTTTGTCATTCAGCACATTCATTATTTCTACCTTCGAATATAGCTCTGACGTGCCGTAATCTATATGAGCGACCTTATTCTGCCTATCGACAAAATCGTAGGCTTTTACTCCCGCAACGATAACTATCGCAAGCAAAACCACTACCGAAATAGCGGACGCTACGATCTTTTTGCACAGCAACTTACGCTTGACTAAACGCAAGGGAAGGATCTTTTTCTGCGCCTCGTCATCGGCGATCTCTTCCGCGCTTTTTTCTGTCATAGAAAGATACAGCTCATTACACTCCGGGCATTTTGAAAGGTGCGCCTCGACAAACTCCTTTGTTTCCGCACTAACCATATTCTCGATATAGAGCGGCAAAAGGTCGCGGACTATGTTGCATTCGTTTTTCATTTCTTTTCCTCCATTCGTTCCTTGATCATATTTTTTGCACGGTGATAGGTGACACACGCCCAGTTGTCGGTCTTTCCGAAGAGCTTACCGATCTCGCGGAAGTCAAGCTCGGCAAAGACGCGCCACATGAAGACCTCACGGTAGGGGTCGGGGATCGAGTGCAATATCCGCCTTATCTGCTCCGCGTGCGACTTATCCGCCGCGTGCTCGGCTGGCGTGGCTGAGTCATCCGGCATTTCTTCGATACCGTCATCGTCGATGCTGACGATCGGCTTTTTCTTTTTGAGGTACTGATAGTAGCAGTTTTTCGCGATCCCGCAGAGCCAGACGCGGACCTCGCTCTCGCCGCGGAACCGGTCGAGCGAGGAAAGCGCCGCAAAAAACGCCTCGCTCGTTATCTCCTCCGCCACGTGCTCGTCGCCCGAAAGCCGGAGCATATATCGGTACACGTCGGAAAAATATTCGGTGTATATCTCCTCGAACTTCATCACCTCTCACCTCCCTTCATCTATTAGTGTCGAAAATGGGGGAAGTCTTACAAAATTTTATCAAAAATTTTCACGTTCCGCTTGCGGAACATATCGCATTCGCAAAGCGGATATATCGTATTTATATATCGCATCGGCGCAAGCCGATATATCGCGCGACCTCCGCAGAGGTCGCAACATCCGAAGAACTACATTCTCGCGCACATTGTATCAATATGCTCAAATGAAATTATAATCCGGAGGGGACGGCGCCTCGACGTCCCGCGACAGCACGATATTATTGCGTTGACTAAATGCAGAAACTACAATGATGTTTTCTTGAATAAAAACACAGCAATAACTTAATTGGGCTCGTAACGTCGAGGCGCCGTCCCCTACAAGTATAATTTTGTTATTATATATTGATATTTATTGTCACAAAACTAAAATTCAGTTGTCGACAAAATATCGACAACTGAAATTCGGTTAATGAAGCTTCGAGGCAATATACTGTTTCAACTGTTTTTCAATAGGTTTAGAAATATTATCCGGAATCTGATCTATCGGGAAAAACTTCAGCGCATCAACCTCGCCCTCTTGGCAAAGCAAATCGCCGCTGTAATCTTTGCATATATATACAATATCCACGTTTGAAACCTCGTCTCCATTGGGATAAACATAATGAGTGTCTTTGCCCGAGAAAACGCCGAATAGAGTCAATTCTTTTGCGACAAGTCCGGTTTCCTCAAACAATTCTCTTTTTGCCGCTTCTTCAACGACCTCGTCAAGCTCAACCGAACCGCCCGCGTATCCCCAGCAATGATTATCGCTTCTTAATTGGAGCAATATTCTGCCCTCTTTGTCCTCAACAATAACACTCGCGCCAACCTGCAGCAAAGGTCTGTGACCGACGATCTTACGTAAATCCATAATATAACTTGACATAGTTTTATCTCCTTGATGAGGTAATAAATGTATTATATCATAAAAAAACAGATAAATTCAATACTACAATGGGATTAAGTATAATTGCGCCGTCTGCGGACGGCGGGGGTGACAGAGCGCAATACTTCCCTACATTCGGGAAGTATTGACTCTGTCCAAAACGGAGAAGCAGAGCTTCACCGTTTTGAAGCACGGAAGCGAAGGCTGAAGCCTTCGCATTAAATCGAGACGCTGTCTCGAGCTCTGTTTAAGAAACTTTTCGAGAAAAGTTTCTTAAAAATCTTCAAAAGCTTTCAGTACGAGCGCGACTCTGGCGGTTTTCCGAAGGAAAATGGAGGCGTGAGCCGACAAGACAGAGTCGCAGCTTGCCGAAGGCAAGCATACCTTTCTGAAAAAGGTGGACCAAAACTTTCCCGCTATTGTTGTCGTTTATTTGATCGAAAATTTCCGCTTGCGGAAATTCACCTTCATTTTGCCGAAGGCAAATTATCATTCGGCGCAAGCCGATTATCATTCTGCCGCAGGCAGATTATCATTTCGCCCGCAGGGCGAAGTATCATTCATAAAAAGCAGGAAGCTCCCGCTTCCTGCTTTTTATGATAAATTACTGTTCAATCTCTTCCATCACGAAAGCTTCGAGTATATCGCCGAGCTTGAGGTCATTGAACTTCTCAAGTCCGACACCGCACTCGTAGCCCTGCGCAACTTCGCTGACGTCGTCCTTGAAGCGGCGGAGAGATGCCATCTTATCTTCCTATACAACCATACCGTCGCGTACTACGCGGATCTGCGCCTTACGGGTGATCTTACCGTCCTGAACGTAAGAGCCCGCGATGAAGCCGACGTTCGGAACGTGGATGACCTGACGGACCTCGATATGACCGAGCAGCTTCTCCTGGAATTTGGGAGCAAGCATACCCTTCATAGCGGCTGTGATCTCGTTGTTGCAATCGTAGATGATACGGTAGGTGCGGATATCAACGCCCTGGCGCTCTGCGGAATCGAGAGCGGTACGGTCGGGACGGGTGTTGAAACCGACGATGATGGCGTTCGATGCCGCCGCGAACATAACGTCACCCTCGGTGATACCTCCCGCTGCCGCGTGGATAACGCGAACTCTGACTTCCTCGTTGGTGATCTTCTCAAGCGACTGCTTGACTGCCTCGGCGGAGCCTCCCACGTCTGCCTTGACGATGACGTTGAGCTCCTTGACACCTTCCTGGATCTGCGCGAAGAGGTCGTTGAGGTTGGTTCTCGCGTTTGCCTTGAACTCCTCTTCCTTCGCTTGAGCACGTCTCTGCTCGGCGAGTTCTCTTGCCATTCTCTCGTCAACGACTGCGTTGACCTCGTCGCCTGCCTGAGGAACGTCCGCAAGACCCGTGATCTCAACGGGCATCGAGGGAGGAGCGACCTTTACGGTCCTGCCGGTGTGGTCGGTCATTGCTCTGACACGTCCGACGGCTGTGCCCGCGATAACGATGTCTCCTGCGCGCAAAGTACCGTTCTGGATGAGGACGGTTGCAACGGGTCCGCGTCCGCGGTCGAGCTTCGACTCGATGACGATACCCTTTGCACGTCTGTTCGGATTTGCCTTATATTCCTGCATCTCGGCGATGAGAAGGATAGCCTCGAGAAGGTCGTCGATACCCTCGTGCTTGAGTGCCGAAACGGGGATGCACATTACGTCGCCGCCCCATTCCTCGGGAACGAGATCGTACTGTGTGAGTGCTGTCTTGATATTGTCGGGGTTTGCTCCGAGCTTATCCATCTTGTTGATGGCAACGATGATCTGAACGCCCGCAGCCTTTGCGTGGTTGATAGCCTCGACTGTCTGGGGCATGATACCGTCGTCCGCCGCAACAACGAGGATCGCGATATCGGTAGCCTGCGCGCCGCGGGCACGCATTGCGGTGAACGCCTCGTGGCCGGGGGTGTCAAGGAAGGTGATCTCCTTGCCGTTGATCTTTACGCGGTATGCGCCGATATGCTGGGTAATTCCGCCCGCCTCGCCTGCGGTCACGCGGGTGTTACGGATAGCGTCGAGAAGCGAGGTCTTACCGTGGTCAACGTGACCCATTACGCAAACGACGGGAGCGCGCTCAACAAGGTTCTCGGGGCTGTCCTCTTCCTCTTCGAAGAGTCTGTCCTCGATGCTGACGACGACTTCCTTGGTGATCTCGGCACCGAGCTCATCCGCGATGAGGAATGCGGTGTCGAAGTCGATGGTCTGGTTGAGGGTCACCATCATGCCCATGAGCATAAGTCTCTTGATGACTTCGCCTGCGGGAGCCTTGATCCTCTGCGCGAATTCGCCAACGGTGATCTCCTCGGGGATCTCTGCCTTTACGGGAACCTTCTTTGCGGGTGCGGGAGGAGGAGTGGGAACGAATCCGCCCTTCTTGCCGTTCTTGCCGCCCTTATTGTTATTATTGTTGTTGTTTCTGTCGTTCTTGCCGTTCTGACGGTTATCCTTGCGGCCCTCGTTTTTGCCGCCCTGATTCTGGTTCTTCTGTCCCTGACGGTTGTTTCCGCCATCCTTTTCCGCATTCTGTGCAGCGGGGGACTTCTTTACCTTCTGGCTTCCGCCGCGCTCTTCGCGGATATTTTCGGGAACGATGCCGTCAAGGTTATCGTCATACTTCGAAAGGTCAACGGCACCGCTGCCTCTGGTGTCGACAACGCGGGTTGCCGCCTTGGGGCTGACGGTTACGACCTCGCGCTCGCCCTCGGGACGTGCCGATGCGCGCATATCGATAGCAGTTCTGCCCGATTTCTTTTCCTCGCGTCTTTCCTGCTTCTTTTCGGTCTTTTCCTGCTTTGACTTTTCGTTTGCCGCACTCATGCGCGACTCAAAACGCTCGCCCGCACTGCGCGCGACGTTCTGCTTTTCCTGGGGCTTCTTTTCCTCGGGTTTCTGCTCGGGCTTCTTTTCTTCCGCCTTCTTTTCCTGCTTGGGAGCTTCGGGCTTCTTTCCCTCTGCCTTCACCTCGGGCTTTGCCTCGGGTTTCTTTTCTTCTGCTTTGGGCGCAGGCTTTTCGGACTTTGCCTGGGGCTGTCCGGCAGGCTTTTCCGCCTTTGCCTTAGCTTCGGGCTTCGTCTCTGCGGCTTTTTTCCGCAAAGAGGGTATGCCTGTCACGCCGTCGATATAATCCTCGATACCAACGATCTGATGCGCTTTGGTGAGTGCCTCCCAAATCACGTCAAGCTCGAAGTTATCAAGAGCCTTTTGTGTTTTGGCGTCAAGTCCCTGCGCCGCCATAAGATCGGTGAGATCCTTTGCCTTGATCGAGAGGTCCTTTGCCAACTGATTCACTTTATACTGAGAGCCGACTGCCATATTATCTGTCTTCCTCCTAACGGATACGAATTAGTACTTTTTGTTTTTATTGTTTTGCTGCGGACATTTCTTCCGCTTTTTTCTCGACCGCCGATGCCATTGAGGCGTCGCTTATCGCCATAGCCGCAACGAGCGATTTGCCCGTTGCCGCACCGATCTCGGCGGACGTGAGGTTGGTTTTGATTATCTTTACGCCGTAAAAGCTTGCGCGATCGAAAAGTCTTTTCTCGGTTGCCGCCGAATTATCCGAGGCGGTGATCACGAGAACGGCTTTCCTTGCCTTAAGCGCCTCGCAGACGTTGACGGTTCCGCAGACCGCGCGGCGTGCGCGGATGCACAGCCCCAGCATTCCGAGAAGCTTTTCCTTTGGGCTGTTTCCCATCACTTTTCCTCCGCGAGTGCCGCCTCGAGCGCATCCCAAACCTCTTCGGGGATGCTGACACCGAGATTTGACTCGGCGCGGCGGTTGCGGCGCAGTTTTTTAAGACACGCGGGATTTTTGCAGATATACGCGCCTCTGCCCGACTTTTTGCCGGTGGTATCGAGGGTGATCTCCCCCTCGGGCGTGCGAAGGATGCGGATAAGCTCTATCTTCGGCTTATGCTCGTTGCATCCGAGGCACTGGCGCATCGGTATCTTTTTTTGCGGCAATACTTGCTGTTTCTTTGCCATTTTTATTTATGTTATTCGGGCTTGATATCGATCTTGCAGCCGGTAAGTCTTGCGGCAAGACGTGCGTTCTGACCCTCGCGACCGATCGCGAGCGAGAGCTGGTCGGGTCTGACGACTACGTGCGCGGTCTTCTCGCCGAGCATTGTGACGGACTCAACGGTTGCGGGCGCGAGAGCGGCTGCAATATACTCCGCGGGATCCTCGCTGTACTTGATGATATCTACCTTCTCGCCGTCAAGCTCACCAAGGATGGTGTTTATACGCATACCCTTTGCGCCGACGCAGGAACCGACGGGATCAACGCTCTCGTCCTCCGAGAATACCGCGATCTTGGTTCTGGAGCCTGCCTCGCGTGCGATGCCCTTGATGGTAACGATGCCCTCCTGGATCTCGGGGACCTCGAGCTCGAACATACGGCGTACAAGGCCGGGATGCGCTCTCGAAATGGTGATCAGGGGACCGCGTGCCTCACGGTTTACCTCGCAGATGTAGATCTTGATCTTCTGACCTATGAAGAATTCCTCGCCGGGGATCTGCTCGGTCTGGCGAAGGCGTGCGTTGCCGGTGCCGGTGAAGATGATAACGTCTCCGTTCTCCTCGTCGATCTTGGATACGGTTGCGGTGATGATCTCCTCGCGCTTAGCCTCGTAAGCCTCCTGCGCGATCTTTCTTTCCGCCTCGCGGATAGCCTGGATGATCACCGAGCGAGCCGCGCCCGCGGAAAGGCGGCGGAAGTTCTTGGGCTTTACCTCGAACTCAAGGATCTTGCCGACGGTGCTTCTCTTGTTGCGGAGCTTTGCTTCCTCAAGAGAGATCTCGGTTTCGGGATCCTCAACCTGTGCCACGACGGTCTTCTGCTGGAAAACGCGGACGTCCTTTTTATTTTCGTCAATACTTACGCGTACGTTGGTGTTGTTGCCGTATTCCTTCTTATAAGCTGCAACGAGTGCCGCCTCGATCTTTTCGATCATATACTCCTTGGATATGCCTCGCTTCTGTTCAAGCTCGTCAAGTGCGGCGAAAAATTCCGAATTCATTTTTGAGTAAGTCCTTTCTGAGATTATATGCTGTCAAAATCAAACAAAGTTTTCATCTTCGAGATCGCCTCGAAGGGGATCGCGAGCGTTTTTTCTCCGATATCCAGGAGAACGGGCTTGGTGTGATCGATCTCTCCGCCTTCAAAACCGAGAAGAACGCCGTCATATTTGCGGCTTCCCTCAAGAGGAGCGAAAAGCTTGACCTCGACTCGCTCGCCCTCGCAGGCAGCAACGTGCCGGGGCAGGGTGATATCGCGCTCGATTCCGGGGGAGGACACCTGAAGATAATAGGAGGTGTCGATCGGATCTGCCTCGTCGAGGATGGGATCGACTGCGCGGTTGACGCGCTCGCAGTCTTCAATACCGATGCCGCCCTCGCGGTCGGTGTCGATGGTGATGCGGAGTATTCTGTCCGCGCCTTCCTTGACGAATTCAAGGTCCCAGATCTCGCAGCCGCACGCGGTTACGGTGCTCTCGATCAGGGGGTAGACTCTCGCGGCAACTCCCGTAAGTTCTTTCTTCATTTCTTCTTTTTCTCTTTTTTCTTTTGTTTTTTCAGTTTTTTAAGATTCTTCTTTTCACGCTTGACCCATTTGAGAGTAGCCTTTGCCGCTTTTTCTTCTCTTTTCAGAGTCTTTTTGAAATTCTTCATCTCTTTTTTGAGACGCTTTTTATTCTCGAAATGCTCCGCGATCAGTTCGGGGAGTGTGACGAGCGGGCGCAGAGGCTTCTGCGGCGGTTGCGGCGGCTGAACCGGATGCGGAGCCAAAGGCTCGAGCGGCTCGAGCGGCTTTTGCGGTTTTTGTGCCTTTTGAGGTTTCATTTTTTACCTCCCAAGCAAAAATGTTTATTCGAGAAAATGAGAGAGGACGTGGCGCCCTCTCTCAGTCTCTCTAATCGTACACATATATTATATCACAATGAAAAGAAAAATGCAATAGGTTTGAGGAATTTTTATCGGTATTTTTCAAATATTTTCAAGTTTATTTGTAAGATTATAATCTGTGTCTTGACTTTTTTCGATAGGCAGACTATAATTTATAATAATACGGGGGTGAAAATTATGATTTCATACGAACCTTTCTTCAAAACGTTGAAAGAAAAAGGATTAACGACATACAAGCTTATAAACACATACGGACTCAGCAGCAGTCTTATCGACCGTCTCAAGCATAACAAACCGATAACGACCGTAACTATAAACGATCTCTGCAAGATTCTTGATTGCGGAGTTGACGGTATTCTTGAATATAAAAGAGATCGGGATGAATAACGGTAAAACCTACGCCTATTGGCGGTCAGATTACTGATATAATAATCAGAACGCTATGTTCGCACTCGTGTATCAGCCTTCCCCGGTGGGGGAAGGTGTCACGAAGTGACGGATGAGGCGCCTGATAAGATACAGTTTTTCGCGTCAGCGAAAATCTTCCCAAACATAGCTAACTAAATATTTCATTCTGAATTTAGATTGCAAAAAAATACAATGCGAAAGATATTTGCTAAATTTGATTAATATAGTACCCTTTAATTAGTCAATCGGGAAGATTGTGTCGCTTCGCTCGAAAAACTGTATCTTATTGAAACGCCTCATCCCCCACATACGTGGGTCCCCTTCCCCCACCGGGGAAGGCTGATGGGCGAATGCGAACATATGCTTTCTTAACGTGAATAATAAGTTATAATTGACAAATTAATTAAAAATTGATACAATATAATTACCAAATGCATCAGGAGGTACACCAAATGAAAAAAGTCAAAATTCTGCCGCTTGTGCTTTTATTGCCGATCATAGCCGCTTGTCTTTTCTCGTGTAATAATACCTTGCCCGAGGAAACTGCGGAAATCACAACGGAAGAAACCACAGCCCGACCTGCGGAGACTTGTTTCCGGATCGACTTTTCGCCGTACGCTGACTTTACACCCGGAGAAATATTGATCGCGGCAAAAGATCCCAATGCAAATTATACTGTTGAAGATTTCCCCGAGATCGATTGCGAATCAATAAAGTTCAGCTCCAGGAACGAGGAGTACTCATTTTGGAAGATCACAATAAAAGCAAAATACAAACAAAACACTATTGATGCAATAAAAGAACTCGCCTACAGAAGCGATCTCTACTTCGCCGAACCGAATTTTCTTCTCAGCCCCGACTAATATCGATCACCCGCGCTTCGGTGCGGGTTTTCTTTTTTGCGCTTAAAATTGATTCTTTCACCCAAAATTCATTACATATTCAATATTTTACTATTTACAAATATAAAAAAGTATGATACAATATTATAATGTAATATTATAATTGGAGAAATATCGCTTATGGAAAACATAAAAAGCGAAAAGGGAATATTTGAAGGATTCAAGCCGCGCATTCCGCTTGTGCTCATTTTCGCACTCGGTGCGCTTCTCGGCTCGCTGACCTTTGTCTTTAACGAGGTACCCGCGTTCTCGGGCGCGGCACTCTTTGTGCTCTCCTCGCTGATCTTTATGGCGGCGCGCGAGATCCTCCCCATCGTCGGGATCATCTGCCCCGCTATCCTCGCCTTTATGATGACGGGCGATCTTTCGATCCCCGCGATCTATATCGGCGCGGTCTTCACCGTCGGCGTGTCGATCTATCTCACCCTCGGCGGAAGGATCTGGGCACCCATTGCGGCGGCGGGTGTGGCTTACGCTCTCGGCGCAGTTGCCATCGACCCGATAAGCGCACTTCCCGCGCTCATCCCCGTGGCGGTCGGACTTCTTGCCGCGCTGATGCTCCCGCGCTCGGGACTCACCTTCTCGACTGCGGCGCTGACCATCCTCTCGCTTTCGGCAGGGCTTTTGCTCTTCCTTGTTTCGGGCGGCGACCTTACCGAAACCGCCGACCTTCTGCGCGAGAATATGGCAAGCACTTATGCATCGCTCAATTCCGAATTTCTCATTATCACCGAGGAGACCGCACAGATCCTTGCCGCTTACATCATCAACATATCACCCGGTTTGATCTTCGCCGCGGCAAGCGCGCTCTGCTTCATCGCGCTTTCGCTTGCAAACACCCTCTTCCGCGCATCGGGAGTCGGGGAACAAATTCCCGTGGAGATGGCAAAGATCACCCTCTCGCCCATCAGCGGAATCATCTACCTTTTCTGCTTCTTCCTTTCGGCGGCGTTTATGCTTGAAGGCGCGGATTACGAGATGGCTGCCGCGGTCACCGAAAACGTCATCATCGCGCTCTCGCTTCCCTTCACGGCGCTCGGCTTCCGCGCAATGGGCGAATACCTTCTGAAAAAGTTCACGGTAAGGCTTCACGTAAATCCGGGAGCCCTCCGCCTCTTCCCCGTCGTTATCTTCCTGCTTTCCCCCTCCGTGGGATTCGCGATATTCGTTTCGGCGGGAGTCGCATATTCGCTTACCCCCATATACCGATTCCTTTTCTCAAAGATGAGATCCAAAATAAACAAGTAAAGGAGCTACTTCTGCAATGTCTTCAAACAAAAGCTACGATATCAGCTCTTTTGACCTGACGCTTATGAGCGCAGGCACGGGACTCGTTCTTCTCATCGTCGCGCTCGGTGCGGCGGCGCTGACCGATATCCCGATAATCACCATCTCGCTCGTTTTCATACTCGTCCTTGCGATCTTCGAGGCGGTCATATGCTACTTTGCCTACCTCACCCACAAAAAACACAAGACCGAGGAAACGGCAAATTCGCTTGAACACCTCATAAGTGAGGTCGTCAGACAGGTCGACTTCCCCTCCGTCATCACCACCGCGGACGGAAAAATGCTCTGGTCGAACAAAAAAATGCTCGAGCTTTGCGGCGCCGCAAATCAGGTGGCTCTGGCAGGCAAGAATTTCTCGGTAATTTCCGGTGTTCCGATGAGCGAGATCATCACCGCAGTCGGCAAAAAGGTCATCACCGTTTCGGGCAAGAATTTCTACGCTTATTCCTATCTTATGGAAGCGCCCGACCGCGACTATTGGATGACCACCCTCGAGGACCGCTCCGAAATCGAGGAGCTCGAGGCACGCATCGACCGCGAAAGCCCCGTCGTTGCGTATATTTCGGTCGATAACCTTGAAGAGCTTACCCAGTACGTTCAGGGCTCGTACCGCGAGGCGGCTGCAGAGGTTGAGGAGCTCATAACCGAATGGGCGCACTCGATCGGCGGACTTATCCGCGAATACGACCGCGAAAAATACATCCTTATCTTCCCGAAGGAGCAGCTTCCCGCCTGCGCCGAAAGCAAATTCGAGATCCTTGACCGCATCCGCGAGGTCCGCTTCGGCGACGGAAGCATGTCGGTCACCATTTCGATGGGTGTCAGCAACTCGGGCACCGATTACAAAGAAAGAAGCGCAAACGCGCAGTCTGCTCTCGAAACCGCTCTCCAGCGAGGCGGCGACCAGGTCGCTCTGCGTAAGGAGGACGGCATCGAGTTCTTCGGCGGCAAGACAAAGATCAACCAGAAGCGCACCAAGGTCCGTGCGCGAGTCATTTCGGACAAGCTTGCCGAGCACATCAAGGCGGCGGGCAACGTCATCGTTATGGGTCACAAGAGCCCCGACTTCGACTCGATCGGCTCCTGCATCGGCGTTGCGCGGCTCGCGCTTTCCTACAACCCGAACGTCAAGATCGTCGTTGATAAGAGCAACCCCAACTTCAAGTGCTGTACCCCCAAGCTGATCGAGGCTATGCCCGAATACGAGGATATATTCATCGGCGCGGCACGCGGCCTTGATATGATCCGCTCGGATACGCTTCTTATCATGACCGACGTTAACAATATGAAGATCGTTGAATCGCCCGACATCGCGGCGAACGTCTTCAACACCGTCATCATCGACCACCACCGTAAGATCGCGGAATTCGACCGCGAGCCGCTCATCGCCTACATCGAACCCTCGGCATCCTCCGCAAGTGAGCTTGTCAGCGAGATCATCGAGATCTCCGCGCTCTCGCAGGGCGCTCTCGGCAACATCAAGCTTTCGCGCCACGAGGCAAACGTCATGCTCGCGGGCATCATGCTTGATACCAAAAACTTCACCAGAACCACGTCCGAGCGCACCTTCTCGGCGGCGCTCCACCTGCGCAGCGCGGGCGCGGATCCCGAATTCGCGCGAACCTTCTTCTTTGCCGATCTTGATTCCTTTGTCACCGAATCGAAGCTCGGAAGCGAGGTTCGCCTCTACCGCGACCGCATCGCCATCACCGTATGCGAAGGCACGGGCACTCCCGACGACCGCATCGCGGCATCGAAGACCGCGGATACTCTCCTGACGGTTCAGAACATCGACGCCGCATTCGTGCTTATCCGCACCGACGATCAGATCGCGATCTCGGCGCGCTCGAACGGCAAGATAAACGTTCAGCTCATTCTTGAGCGGATCGGCGGCGGCGGTCACTTCGACTCTGCCGGCGCGCAGGTCAAAAACACAGTTTCCCGCGAGGTGCTTGAACAGCTCCGCGGCGCCATCGACGCCTACCTTGACGGGGATAATGACTAATTACTCATCACACAAGGAGATATAACAATGAAAGTAATTCTTACACAGGACGTAAAGGCCCAGGGCAAAAAGGGCGACATCATCGAGGTTTCCGACGGCTACGCGCGCAACTTCCTCCTTGCCCGCAAGCTCGCCATCATCGCCGACGCAAAGGCATTAAACGAAGCAAAAAACAAGGAAGCATCCAGACTTCATAAGATCGAGACCGAGCGTAATGCCGCAAACGAGCTCGCATCGAAGCTTTCCGGAGTTCTTGTAAAGATCTCAGTCGCTTCGGGCGCGGACGACAAGCTTTACGGCTCGATCACCGCAAAGGATATCGCAGAAGCTCTCAAAGAGCAGCACGGCATCGAGATCGACCGCCGCAAGATGGTTCTCGACCATCCCATCCGCTCCTACGGCTCCTACACCGTGGACGCAAAGCTCTACACGGAAATCGTAGCAAAGATCAACGTTCTTGTCTGCAAGAAATAAGGAATAAATTTATTTTTTCCGGAGTCTGAAAATGAATCAGGACATTATTAAAAAACTCCCCTTTTCAATGCTCGCGGAGCAGGCGCTTCTCGGCTCGATACTGATCGACCCTCCCGCGCTGACGCAGATCTCCGACACCGTGCGCGCCGAGGATTTCCATCTTTCGGAGCACCGCCAGATCTACTCGGCGATGAAGCAGCTCTCGCTTCTCAACCACGACATCGACCACGTCACTCTGCTTGACGTGCTTGAAAAGGAAAAGGTATATAACCGCGACGAGGCGGAGGTTTATCTCCGAACCCTCGCGGATGCGGTACCAAACGCGCTCAACATCAAGGACTACGCGCGCATCGTGCTTGAAAAGAGCCTTATGCGCCGCTTGATCGAAACCTGCGGAAATATCACCGAACGCGCGTATTCCGAGCAGGAAAACGTCGGCGAGCTCGTTGAATATGCCGCCGCGCAGATGTCCGAGATCGCAATGGGCCGCGACAGCCGCGGATTCGTCACGATGACCTCGGTACTCGAGACCATCTTCCGCAATCTTTCCATCCTTTATGACGACCCCAATGCTTTTGACGGCATCCAGACGGGCTACGGCGACCTTGACACCACCCTTGCCGGCATCGGTCAGAGCGACCTCGTTCTCGTCGGTGCGCGTCCCGGTATGGGTAAAACGTCGTTCTGTCTTAACATCGCGCTCAATTACGCGCGCAGAACGAAGGAGAAGGTTGCCATCTTCTCGCTTGAAATGTCGAGCGAACAGCTCGTTCAGCGTATGCTTTCCTCCTACGCTATGGTCGACAGCTACAATATGCGAACCGGCCGCCTTTCCACGCAGGACTGGCAGAAGCTTGCAAACTCGGTCGTTGACCTTGCGGGCGTAAACGTCCTCATCGACGACACCCCGAACATCACGGTTTCGGGTATGAAGGCAAAGCTCCGCCGCGAGGGCAAGATCGGACTTGTCGTGATCGACTATCTCCAGCTTATGCAGGGCGACAAGCACACGGACAACCGCGTGCAGGAGGTCGCGGACATTTCGCGTAACCTCAAGCTTCTCGCAAAAGAGCTCCACGTGCCCGTTATCTGCTGCTCACAGCTCTCCCGTGGAACCGAGGGCAGAACCTCGAAGCGACCCATGCTTTCCGACCTTCGTGAATCGGGATCCATCGAGCAGGACGCGGATACCGTTATCTTCATCTACCGCGACGAATACTATATGGACGTTGAGGACAAGCGCAAAGTCGACGTGACCAAGGCACCCGTTGCCGAGATCATAGTTGCAAAGAACCGTCACGGCTCGACGGGAACGGTATATCTCAACTGGATCGGACGCTACACCACCTTCTACTCGATCGAGGAGAAGCGCGGTGACGAAGAGGCTCCGCCCGATTACGGCGCACCGCCTCCTCCGCCTCCCCCCGCAGGTTAAGATAATATGAAAGCAAACGTAATTTCTCTTTCGCTCGATCGGGACAAAAAATACCTTCTCGGTCTTTCGGGCGGGGCAGATTCGGTCTGTCTTTTCCATCTTCTGCGGATGGACGGATACGATTTCCGTGCCGCGCATATAAACCACAATATCAGAGGCGACGAGGCACGGCGCGACGAGGATTTCTGCCGAGATCTTTGCCGAGAGCACGGCATAGAATTTTATTGTGCAAGCCTTGACGTGCCCGCGCTTGCGCGCGAAGCCGGAGAAAGTCTTGAGGAAGCCGCGCGGAACGTAAGATACTCTTTCTTTGAGGAAGTGATGCGCGCGGAAGATATTCCGGTGCTTCTGACGGCGCACAATGCCGACGATAACGCCGAAACTCTGCTTCTCTCACTCACGCGAGGATGCTCCCCCTCGGGAGCAGGCGGTATCGCTCGAAGCCGAAAACTTGCGTACGGCGTTGTGGAAAGACCTCTTCTGAGCTTTTCAAAGAAGGATATCGTTGATTTCTGCAACAAAAACTCGTTTGCTTTTGTAACGGACTGCACCAACGCGGACACATCCTACCCGCGCAACCGCATCAGAAACAATATTCTTCCCGAGCTCGAAGCGATAAATCCCGCGTTTCTTGCCGCATTTGCTCGCTTCACGGAATCGGCTCGGCTTAACAGTGAATTTCTCGACCGCGAGGCGGAGAAATTTGCCGATACTCTCGAACTTGACACACTTGCATCTCTTCCCCACCCGATCGCATCGCGTGCACTTGCAATCGCCGCACACCGCGCAGGCGCGGAGCCCGAAGCCTTCCACATCGAAAAGATGCTGGGAATGGCAAAGAGCGGATGCGGTTCGCTCTCTCTCCCCGGCTCGGTATCCGCCGAGTGCCTTGGAGGAAGAATAGTTTTCCGCGGCGAAACGAGAGAAAAGAAGAGCACGATCTATCCCGATTTTGAGCCGATCGAGCTTAAGATCGGCGAAAACGAGCTTTATGCGGGAAAGTTGATACTTGTTAACGGCAAACCCGCAAATGATTCCGCACAAGTTTACAATTTATCAACATCGGCTCTTATTAATACTGATAAAATAAAAGGACAGCTTTATGCGCGTCCGCGAAAAGAGGGCGACCGCATCCTCATCCGCGGAATGCACAGAAGCGTAAAAAAGCTGATCTGTGATAAAACTGCTCACATCGAGCTTTCAAAAAGACGCGCTCTGCCCGTTATTTGCTGCGGGGAGGAGATCGTCTGGGTACCCTTTCTCGACGTTGCCGACGGTTGGCACGGCGAGAAACTAACATTAACTTATTTCATAGACTGAAATCGGAGGCTAAAATGAAGCTGACACTTGATCAAGTAAAAAAGATAACCGCGGGCGCGCTTGAGATAACCGAAGAGAACGGCACATTCACTTTCTGCCGTTTCGAAAAGGAAGCGATGGAGCATTACGCCGGTGCTTCCACGGGATTCTGCCTCAAATCCAAGGCAAGCTCGAGCATCCGCCTCGACTTTATGACGAGCTCTGACAGATTTGACACCGATTTTTCGGTAAACTACGGCTCAAGCCGCACATATTATTATTTTGACGTCTGCGTTGACGGCATCATCCGCAAGCATCTCGGCGAGGAGGTCGCCTGGATCAAAAAGGGTCACATCTCACTGAAAGTATCCGACTATATCCCGCACGACGGCAAAGAACACAGGATCACCCTCTGGCTTCCGAACCTCGCGGCAGCACAGCTTTCGAACATCGAGATCGACGACGGCGCAACCCTCACACCCATTGATTACAAAATGAAGCTTCTCTGCTTCGGCGATTCGATCACACAGGGCTATGACGCCGCTTTCGCTTCGAAATCCTACGTCAACCGCCTGACCTCGCACTTCGAGGCTTACACCGTCAACCAGGCGATCGGCGGCGAGAGATTCGTGCCCGAGATAGTTCTCGAGAACACCGCATTCAAGCCCGACGTTGTAACCGTTGCTTACGGCACAAACGACTGGTCGGGAACCGTGAGATCCTACTTCCACCCCCGCTGCGAAGATTTCTTCGCAAAGGCAAGCCGCATCTACCCGGACGCGCTGAAATTCGCCATCCTTCCCATCTGGCGTGCCGATGCAAAGTCGGGCAAGCAGAAATACGAGGGCAGCCTTGACGAGGCTTGCGAGTTTATCTCCGAAACTGCATCGAAATACGGCTTCCACATCATCGACGCCCGTCCGTTTATGCCCCAATCTCCCGAATTTTTCTGGGACGGCAGACTTCACCCGAACGACCTCGGCTTTGCCGAATACGCCGCGGGGCTGATCGCCGAGATCGAGAAATATATATAATGTAGAAAAAGGAGAGATAATATGAAAAACGATATCGCATACACTCTCGTTTCCGAGGAAGAAATAGACTCCACAGTTACCCGCATCGCCTCCGAGATCGACCGCGATTACCCCGACACCTCGAAGGGTCTTCTCCTTCTCTGCATCCTCAAGGGAAGCGTCGTCTTTATGGGTGATCTTATGAAAAAGATCGAGCGCCCCGTTGAGATCGACTTCATGAAGGTCTCCTCTTACGGAAGCGGAACCTCCTCAACGGGAAAGATAAACATCATGCTCGACCTTCACCGCGCCGATATGGCAAACCTTGACGTCATCGTCGTTGAGGACATCATCGACAGCGGCCGCACACTTGCATACCTCGTTGACTACCTCAAACTGACGGGCGCGCGCAGTGTCAAGACCTGCACGATGCTCGATAAGCCCGACCGCCGTGTCGTCGACTTCACTCCCGACTACGTCGGAAAGATCATCCCCGATGAATTCGTCGTCGGCTACGGTCTTGATTACGATGAAAAATACCGCACTCTTCCCTTCATCGGAGTGCTTAAAGAAGAAGTATATACTCACTAACGAAAGGCAATAAACCCAAATGAACAAACGCTCAGGCAATTTCCGCACAATACTGATCTATATCATTGTTGTCGCTGTTCTGATCTTTATGCTCTCCTCCCTTTTCTCGGGGACAGGTAAAAAGGCGCCCGATTACAGCGATATCAAGACCTATTTTGAAAAAGAAGAGGTCACAGAATTCTTCGTTGATAACGAAGGCATCATCCAACTGACCCTTAAAGACGGCTCGAAGGTCACCTACCGTCTTGCAAGCATCTCCTTCTTCCGCGAGGATCTCGGCGATCTTATTGCCGAACAGCACACCGCGGGAATCATCACCGCTTATGAATACGAACCCGCCACAGTCTGGCCCTGGTGGGTATCGATCCTCCCCTATGTGGGTATGCTCATTCTCTTCGCCGTTCTCTGGATCTTTATGATGGGTCAAGTCGGCGGCAAGAACGGCAAGCCCGGAAGCTTTGCAAAGGCGCGAGTAAAAACTCCCGCAGACACGAAGCAAAGAGTCCTCTTCTCCGACGTTGCAGGCGCACAGGAAGAAAAGGAAGAGCTCCAGGAGATCGTTGAATTCCTTAAGAATCCCGAAAAATTTGCCGCTCTCGGCGCAAAGATACCCCACGGCGTTCTGCTGATGGGCCCTCCCGGCACGGGTAAGACCCTGCTCGCGAAGGCTGTTGCGGGCGAGGCTGACGTTCCCTTCTTCTCGATCTCGGGTTCCGATTTCGTTGAAATGTACGTCGGTGTCGGCGCATCGCGTGTCCGCGACCTCTTTGAGACCGCGCGCAAGGCTCCCGCTTCGATCGTCTTTATCGACGAGATCGACGCCGTCGGACGCCACAGAGGCGCGGGCCTGGGCGGCGGTCACGACGAGAGAGAGCAGACCCTCAACCAGCTCCTTGTTGAAATGGACGGTTTCGGCGCGCACGAGGGCATCATCGTTATGGCGGCAACCAACCGTCCCGACATCCTTGACCCCGCACTTCTCCGCCCCGGACGTTTCGACAGACAGATCACCGTTAACTACCCCGATATCAAGGGACGTGAGGAGATCCTTCACGTTCACGCGCGCGGCAAGAAATTCGAGGATGAAGTCGATTTCGAAAAGATCGCGCAGACCACCGCGGGATTTACCGGTGCTGACCTTCAGAACCTCCTCAACGAGGCTGCTCTGCTTGCGGTCCGCCGCGGCAAGTCGCTGATCGGCATGGAGGATATCGAAGATTCCTTCATCAAGGTCATCGCAGGTCCCCAGAAGAAGTCGATGAAGCGCAACCCCAAGGAGCTTCGCAAGACCGCATATCACGAGGCGGGCCACGCGCTTGTGTCCTTCCTCCTCCCCACGCCCGACCCCGTTCACCAGATCTCGATCATCCCCGCGGGCCGCGCCCTCGGCTACACCCTCAACGTGCCGACCGAGGATAAGCAGAGCGAATACCGTGAGGAACTGAAGGAAGAGATCAGCGTTCTTCTTGCAGGCCGTGCCGCAGAGGTGCTGACCTTCGGCGATTTCTCGGGCGGTGCCTCGAACGACATCGAGCGCGCAACCAATATCGCACGCAAGATGGTAACACAGCTCGGTATGTCGGATGAGCTCGGACCCATCCGCTACGGTCAGGGCGGCGGCGATGTCTTCCTTGGCAGAGATTTCTCCGCGCGCCAGGATTACTCGGGTCAGACCGCAGCTAAGATCGACGCCGAGATCCACAAGATCGTCACCGATGCTTACGAGGTTGCAAAGAAACTTCTCACCGAAAACGCATCGAAGCTCGAATTCGTTGCCGAATACCTCTTTACACACGAGATAATGGACGGCGACCAGTTCAAGTGCGCTATGGAATCGGATGAACCGACCGTTGAAGCTCTCGAGGAGATCGCGGCTGAAAAGAAGCGCAAGAGCGAAGAAGCTAACGCGCGCCGACGCGAGGAGCAGGAAAAAGAGCGCCTTGAGAAAGAACGCCGCGACCGTGAAGCCTTCGAACGCATCAAAGCCGACCTCCGCGGAGAGGACATCGATAAGATGGATTTTTCCGAGAAAAAGGATGGCGTTGAGGAGAAGAAAGATAGCGAAGAAAAGTGACTAGTGGCTAGTGGCTAGTGGCTAGTGGCTAGTGAAGGATAATTTTCTCGCTTTGCTCGAAAATTTTCATTTATATAGAAAATGCTCTGGATTTTATGAGGAATAAAACCCAGAGCGTTTTATTATGTTGTAAAATTATAAGCTGTCCGAAATCTTATCAAAGCTAAACAAAATTATTGAAATAATTTTCGAACGCAGTGAGAAAGTATTTGCCTTCGGCAAATTTCGACTCTGTCTTGTCGGCTTACGCCTCCATTTTCCTGCGGAAAACCGCCGGAGCCGTTTCTACCTTCCGCTAGTCACTAGCCACTAGTCCCTTTATTTTATTCCACCACTCTGATGCTCTCGATAACAACGCTCTCGCGGGGGACGTCTGCCATGTAGAAGCCGAGAGTGCCGGTTTTCACCGATGCGATCTTGTTGACGACCTCGATGCCCTCGATGACCTTTCCAAAACCCGCGTACTGGGCGTCGAGGTGGGGGGAATCCTTGTGCATGATGAAGAACTGCGAGGATGCCGAGTCGGGGTCGGACGTGCGAGCCATCGAGAGAACGCCCGCGGTGTGCTTAAGATCGTTCTGAACCCAGCCGTTTGCCGCGAACTCACCCTTAATGGGGGAAGCCTCTTTGTGCTCGAACTGCGCGTTGTACCCGCCGCCCTGGATCATGAATCCCTTGATCACGCGGTGGAAGATGAGTCCGTCGAAGAACTTTTCTTCGATGAGCTTCAAGAAGTTTTCAACAGTCTTGGGCGCGAGCTTGGGGTAAAGCTCGGCTTTCATGGTGCCGAAGTTGGTTACTTTGATTTCAATGATGGGATTGGACATTATTTTGGTTCCTTTTCTGTAAAATTTCTGTCGCGCTTCGCGCGAATGATAATCCGCCTTCGGCGGAATGATAATCGGCTTGCGCCGAATGATAATCTGCTGCGCAGAATGAAGGTAACTTTTCGCCTTTGGCGAAAAGTATTTTTATTTAATAGGATAATTTCCGAGCAAAGCGAGGAAATTCACCTCAACTTTACACTTTCCACTTTACACTTTTCACTACCGCAGGTCGGGATACCCAATGTCGAGTAACTCGTTCATCCTCCGCGTGTCGCCATCAAGATACAACTGCCCAAACAAGGTCTCCAGCCCCGTTGCGCGGCGGTATTCGCTGACGGATGCGCTTTTCGGCGTGTTTTTGCCGTGGCCGAGATTTCTTCCGCGCTTGTAGGTCGCCTCTTCCGCTTCTGTCAGATGCGGGAGCATTCTCTCGAGCGCCTCGCTCTGTGCCGTCGCCTTGACGTATGCGAGAGAAGCATCGTTCAGCCTTTTTGATGAGCAGAGCCCCGAGCGGACGAGGCGTTCACGGATGAGCACCTCCATTGCCGCGTCGCCGAGGTAGGCGAGAGCTTCAACGGCAATTACGCCGCCGCTCTCACTCAAGGGAGCCTCCCATGCGCTCGATCGCCTGAACGATGGTATTTCCGATGCCCTCTGCCATCAGATAGTAGCCCATATCGTTGGGATGAACGCCGTCGATCACGAAATCGCTCTCGCCGTCTACGCCGAGGAAGAAGGATTCGCCGTCGATGTAGTAAACGTTCTTGTCGCCCGCGTCAAGCGCCGCGCGGTAGGTGTCGATAACCACTTTCTTTCTCTCCTCGACCTTCGAGGGATTGGTTGCCGCATTCGGGCGGGTGATGAGGATTATCGGGATATCGGGATGTGCCGCGCGGATGATATCGAAGCCGCGCTTGTGGGTCTCGGCAAGATATTCGGGATTGGGCGCGTTGTGGTCGTAGTCGTAAACGAAGAGGCACATATCAAGGGACGCCAGATAATTCATTATCGGCAGCTCTGCCTTTGCGTTGCCCGAGAAGCCGAGGTTTACAACGTCCATATCGAGCTTGCGGCTGATAATGTTCGAATAAGCAAGTCCGGGGCGGGATGCGCCGGTGCCGTGAACGATAGAAGAGCCGTAGATGATGATGGGCTTTTCGTTCTTATAGGGCTTGCCCGCGCCGATCTGCGCGTCTTCCTGCAGGCCTACGTAAAACTCGGAAACTACCGAGTGGAGCGGGAAGTTGATGGTGAAATACCTCATTTTGCGGCTGCCGAAGCGGATGATCTGCTCGTAGCCGTCCTCCATCTTGTAGGGAGGCATAAACGCCTTGACAAAGCGGCTGCCCGTGGGCGTGTCCTCGTAAAGGTCGAATCCGCCCGACATAAGCAGGGTCATGTGCGAATTTCTGGCGATGACGGGCATTTTCGTCTTGATGAGGATATAACCCGAGTCAGTCGAGAAGCGAACGCGAACGCCCGCGGTCTCCTTTGCAAGCTTGTCAACACCCTTGCTGGTTGCCTCGGCAACCGCCTTGGGCAGACGGCGATATATTTCGTCCTGCTCGCCGTAGAGATTATAAAGCTCAAAGGGCTCATTTCTTACGTTATGGAATTTTACGTCCTCGGTATCGGGGAAAACGGTTTCAACTATCAGGTTTTTATCTACTTCTACGTAAGCTTCTTTTTTGATGTCACTCATTTTTATCTCCTTTCAATTTCCAATGATAGGTGATTGTAATATAATTAATAAAATCCGTTTTTTCGGGGGCTTAGCCTCCGAAAAAACACCTTTCAGGCGAGCAGGGCGAGCTCGCGCGCCGAGGGGAGCCGTCAAAATCTTCGATTTTGGCGGCGGCGATAAGCGCGCGCTCTTCACTTGTAAAACGCAGTTTTACAAGTGGTTAATTTCCGATTACTTTCTTGGGGTACGCTTCGGGATAGAAGGTGTCCATATCGACTGCCTTCGCTTCGATTCCGAGCTCGCGCGAGATGCACTCGATGACCTTGCCGCCGACGCGCTCGATGCCCGCGGGGGTCGAATAGTGAGTCATGTCGCTGTGGCATTCCTCGGGGGCGGTCGATGTGACGGCATAAAGATCGTCAATGACGGTATCCGTACCCTCAAGAGCCTTGAGTGCGGCGGCGTTGAAAGCCTCGATGGTTGCGTTATGGCGCTTGAAAACGGGGCCGAATTTTTCTTCCTGAACGGCGGTGCTGGTCGCGAAAACTATCTTCGCCTTCGGGAACAGCAGGCGCAGACGACGGTCGATGCGCGCGATCTGGACGGCGTACTGATCGACGGGGGTTACGGGCTCGTCACCGAGAATTTCGGGAACGTCCCAAAGACCCGCGTTCCAATGCACGAGATCGGCATCCTCGGGCCATTCGCCCTTCTTCTTCCATTCGTGAACGAAGCGGAGTATATATGTAGCAAAACGGCAGTTATCTGCGGGGTAATAGACCTCGGCGGTCTCGGAAAATGCTTCCTTGACGTACTTGTCGTATCCCATACGGATCGAATCGCCGATAAGAACTATCTTTTTCATTGTCTTCCCTCCTTAGATGCGGCTGCGGAGGACGCGGGAGAGCATCTGACCGATCGATTCCGCCATCTTCATCATACCGATATCGTTGGGATGCGAGCCGTCTGTCGAGCATTCTTCCTTGTGATAGCCGCGGTAAAGTCCCTGACCGTCGATGTAGAAGACGTTCTTGTCGCCTTCCTCACGGGCGCGATAGAAAGTGTCCTCAATTACACGGCGGCGGGCAACGCTTGCCTCAAAGCCGTTGTCAAAGTCGGGCTTGGAAACGAAGATGATGGGGAGTTTCGGGTTCTTTTCACGGATGGTCTTATAGAAATTGTAGTGAGTTGCCTCGAGATGCTCGGCTGTGGGGGCGTTGTGGTCGTAGTCGCAGACGAATGCGGTCATGGGGCGGGACGCGATGTAATCTGCCATCGCCTGCTCGCCCTTTGCGTTGCCCGAGAAGCCGAGATTGACGAAGTCGATCTCGTTGCGGCGGCAGATTATCGACTGATAAGCAATTCCGGGGCGGCTCGCGCAGGCGCCCTGAGTGATCGAAGAGCCGTAATAGATGATGGGCGCGAGGTCGCGGTATTTTGCACCCTCTGCGATTGCGGAACCCTCGTCGATACCGATCTCAAGAGCCGAAACGGGGCTGTAAAGCGGGAAATTGATGGTGTAATATCTCATCTGACCGCCGAGGACCGCTCTCTTGGAGGTATATCCGTCGGTATCCGTCATCTGGCAGCGGAAGGTGCAGACGTAGTGATGAGAATTCGGAAAATCCTCATACATATCGAACGCCGCCGCGCCGGTCATGGGCATATGGTCGTATTTGGTCATATAGGGCATCTTGACGCGGATAGCGATGCGCTTTGAATCTGTCGAAAAACGAACGCGTCCGCCGCAGGTGTGCGACGAATTGCGCAGGGTGCCGGGGTTGGTAGCTTCAGCTACTTCCTTGGGCAGACGGCGGTAGGTGTCGCCCTCAATGCCCGCAAAGCCGTAAAGATCAAGATTTGCGGCATCGTACCAGACAAACCCCTCCGCATCGGCGGAAACGATCATATTTTTGTCAAGTTCTTTCGGAATGTTACTCATTTTGACATACCTTTCTATGTGAAATTTTAATTTCTTTGTTATTACGTCGGCGAAGCCGACATATCGTGCGAAGCATATCGTATCCGCAGGATATATCGTGCGTAGCATATCGTGTCGAAGACCCGAGTGGGTAAACACGATATATTCGCTTGGGCGAATGCGATATGTGAACACGATATACCGTTTGCCTTCGGCAAACAATACGATATGTTTGCTTCGCAAACGTGGACGCTCACTATTTAATTTGTGCGAACATAGTGCTCAGATCGTTACACATCTCCGCAAACGTTGGATAAACCTTATCCGCGCCCATATCGGCGAACTGCTCGGCGGTGACGGCGCCCGTGCAGACGGCGGCGAAATCCACGCCCGCGTTCTGCGCGGTCTTCATATCCGTCACGCTGTCGCCAACGTAGAGGATATCGGCAAGCGCGATGCCCGTCTTTTCGGAGAGGTAAAATATACCGTCGGGCTCGGGCTTGTGCTTTTCGACCTCGTCGGGGCTGATGACCGAATGCATCAGCTTGTCCAGTCCCTTGCGCTCGAGCGGACGCCATATCTGATCCGACGACTTCAGCGAGAGCACGGCGAGAAGAACGCCCCTTTCGTGAAACTCCGCAAGTCCCTCGGCAACGCCGGGGTAGAACTCCGTCCGCTCGCACATAATTTCGGCGGAATAGGGGATGTATTCATCGTGAAGCCTTTTCGCCTCGGGAGCGCTGCAGCCCGCGTCGAGATAGATCGTCTCGGCGGTCATGCCGATGCCGTCGCGGAGAATTCCCCTGTCAAGATCGTAACCGAATCGCGCGGCGTTGGTGTAAAGGCATTCCTCGATAAGGAACGCAGTATCCGCTATCGTCAAGTCGAAATCCATTATTACTGCTTTATATTTTTTCATTATTTCTCCTCATATACGAAGCAATCCATATATCTCAGCTTGAAAAGATTGATCTCGTGTTTGCGGTCGATCAGCGCCTTCTTTTCGGGCGTGGGCTCGATTCCCTCTCTGATATAACGGTCAAGCTCCGCATATGTGAAACCGAGGTTGTCCTCGTCGGTCTTTCCGCAAAGGCCGTCGATGGGGGTCTTGTCGACGAGCTCGATGGGAAGTCCGAGATATCTGCCGATCTGCTTCAGCTCGGTGACGGTGAAGCAGGAGATGGGCGAAAAGTCGCCCGCGCTGTCGCCGTAGCGGGTAGAATAGCCTACCCAGTCCTCGGAAAGGTTGCAGGTATTGGCAACGCGTCCGTTCACCGACTGCGAAACGGCGTAAAGTGTGGTCATTCTGATTCTGGGCGGGATATTCTGGAAGGACTGCGGTGTAAGATTCTTCCCGAGCGCATCGGCGACAGCCTTATCCATCGCATCCGCGGTTTCCTTGATATTGACAACGACGTTTTCAATGCCGAGGTGCTCGCAGAGCTGATGCGAGCAGGAGATATCAAACTGCTCGCCGCGAGGCATCAGCACGCCGAAAACGCGGTCACGGCCAAGCGCCTTGACGCAGAGCGCGGCAACTATCGAGGAATCCTTGCCCCCCGAAATGCCAACGACTGCGCGGCAGCCCTTGCCGTTCTTTTCAAACCAATTTTTTATCCATTCGGCGCATTCCTCGGTCGCGCGGACGGGATCGAATTTATATTCCTTCATCGGTTAATCTTCCTTCTTTTTAATAATAAGTACAGCCGCGGGAATGAGCGCGAGCACGGAGAGCGAGATCATACCGCCGCATCCGCCTTCTGCGGTAGGCTCGGTGATGGGCTCTGTCGCGGGTTCGGTCACAGCGGGAACCTCTGTCGTTACTTCCTCGGTGATATCAGGGATGGGTTCAGCCTCGACGTTATCGGATTTGAGCACGACGGGAGTTACAACGTAATAAGACGTACCGTTTGAAAGCGTCTTTTTAAGCTTGAAGAAGTAGCCTTCGGCGTCGTCGGAGAGTGTTACGCGCTTTCCGTCGTAGCTTCCCGTGCCGCCGATAACGACGAGCTCTGCATTGGAAGCAGACGAGCCTTCGCCCTTGTAGGTGGTCGCCTGAAGAACGAGGTCGCCGTTGGTGTCAAAGAACGTGCGGAAATCCTCAACGTAATTCGATACCCACTGGCAGTAGTTGGTGGTGATGCCGCGGATTCCGCTTATGAAATACTTATTAAAATTATCCTGATTATTGACCGTCCAGTTCCAGAGCGTGACTCCGCGAACAGCAAGGTCGGTGTAGAGATTGATTCCGAGCGTACCCGCCGCCTGCGAGGGCGAATAAGCGGTATTCATCGGAATTACGTTATCGAGCACCTGCTTTGCAACCGCAAGACTTCTCGACTCATCGGCAGTGATATCGCTGGTCAGGAAATTGATCGAGAGATCGGGTGCAGATGCGCGCATTGCCGCGATCATTGACTTGTTGAATGCAATGATAACGACCTGGCGCTCCATCTCGTATTCCTTGATGAGCTTGGCAAGGGGAGCGCACATCTTTGTGTTGCTCGACTTGAGCTCGACAACGATGACTTCGCCGGTACCCTTGAACTGCTTAAAATAGTCATCGAGAAGCGGAACGGGTTCTGCGGGAACTTTTGCATTGCTGTCAACCTTGATCTTTGCGATGGTCTGAGCCGTCTGATCGGCTGTGTTGCCCGAGCCGTCAGTCGTTCTGTCGAGCGTGCCGTCATGCATAACGACGATCTTGCCGTCGCGCATGAGATAGATATCGTTTTCAACCATCGTCGCGCCGAGCTTGAATGCCTCAACGGAACCCGCAACCGTGTTTTCCTGCTGTGTGGAGGGATTTCCGCGGTGACCGATGATCTCGGGCGTGCGGACGAGGGTGTTTTTGTCGTAATATTTGGTGAAGCAAGCCTCGGTTGCCTTAACGTCGGGAGTGATAAGACCGAGGACGCCGTTGTTGATCGCTTGGACGGCGGAAATATCATCGGCAGTCACCGCCTGCCATACGACAAGGTATCTGTCCTGGAGATAGGAAACGTAATCGCGCTTTGCAACTTCCGCAGGAAGGATCGCGCCGCGCGCGCCGCATTCGATGATGATGCCGCGAAGCTCCTCATCTTCGTAAGTCTTTCCGGCAGTATCGAGCATACCGTAGACCGAGTCGCACTTTACGCGGACAGCCTTGATGATCGCGGGATCTGCAGCGACAGCGTAAAGGTCGCAGACTGTGAGCGAAGCCGCGTATTTGCCGAGAGCCATAGCCTCGTCGCTTGAATCTATGCGGAAGGCGGGGATAACGCGCTCGCAGACCTCAAGCTCCTCGAGCTTGATAAACTTGCCGTCAAGCTTGACACCGATCGAGCTTACGCTCATTTCGCAATCGAAGATCGCGATCGAGGGAAGCGTGGTTTCAAGAGCGTTAAGCTGTGCCTCGGTCTTAACCTCCGTGATGAGCGCGGGCTCAAGAGCTATATTCGACTCCGGATCGCGGGTATCGCGGAGAGATGTCGAACCTTCAACGATCTTACTGTTGGGATTTACGGTAATTTTGATCTTGTCAACGGTAAGGCGTGCGCCGCGGACCTGCAGACCCATTGCGCCCGTGTTGTAGGGCGTGTTCTTTTCGGTAAGGTAGGTCTTGCCGTTTACGGTGCTTGTGGCGGTACTTCCCGCGAAATTTGCGGTAACTTCAAAATAATCGCCGCCCTTGATGCCCGAAACACTGCACTTTTGAGTTACGCTCCAGGCGTCGGATGCGGTGCGCTCCGCGATCTCAAGTCCGTTCGATGCGGAAATGTCGTATCTGAACGCGGTCTGGAGATAGGGGATCGTCTTTCCCGAGGGATCCTGAAGACGGAATATCATTGCGCCGAAACGCGATGCCGCCGTCTGCTTGGTGATCTTCACACGCGCGGAATAGATCGCGTCGCCGAAGGAATCAAGATATGAGGGCAGAAGCACGCGCATATGATTCGAGCCGCCGTTCGAGGTGTCAAGATATATCGCGCCCTCAGCCTCATCGTAACCGAAAGTGGTTCCCGAGGGCTGCTGGATGACGCGAAACTGCGAAAGGTCGGGAGAAACCGAAAAATCGTCCTCATAAAGAACGTACTCGGTCTCATTCGCATTTTTCGCAACGACGTAAACGGTCTTCGTCTTGCCGTTCGCGGTTGCCGTCAGCGGGTAAACGCCCTTCTCTGCGGGAGTAAAGGAAGTGACCGCTTTGTCGCCGTCCTTCCAGGTGAGCTGTGCGGCGGGAATACAGTCCTTTTCAAGCTCAAATTGAACCGCTACCTTCGAAAGATCGACTGCCTTGCCCGCATCGGTGCATATTGCGGGGCTCGAAAATCCGACCTTGATCTCCTCCGCCGCCGAAACGGGCAGAGCCGAAAGAAGCATCAGAAGGAGCATAAGTACTGCTAAAACTGTTGCAAAAATTCTTTTCATGGGTGCCTCCGGATGGTTTTTAGTGGCTAGTGACTAGTGGCTAGTGACTAGTGAAAGGTGAATTTCCTCGCGTTGCTCGGAAATTTCCAATTATAATTAAAATAATGGGTACCAGGAAAGTACAATATTTATTATATTATATAACATTTCTTCCTCTCAGTCAACGAAAATTCAAAAAAAGAATTGATTTTCTTTGAATTATGTGGTATTATATAATCAGGAAATTTTGTTTTCACTCTAAAGGAGCAAGACTATGAAAAAATATGACGTTATAATAATCGGCGCGGGTCCCGGCGGTATCTTTACGGCTTACGAGCTTCATAAGCTCTGCCCCGAGAAAAAAGTTGCGGTGCTCGAGACCGGCGCGCCCCTTGCGGAGCGCAAATGCCCCATCGACGGCAAGAAGATCAAATCCTGCATCGGATGCAAATCCTGCGCCATTATGAACGGATTTGGCGGCGCGGGCGCTTTCTCGGACGGCAAATACAACATCACCACCGAATTCGGCGGCACTCTGCACGAATATATCGGCAAGGAAGAGGCGATCGATCTTATGAACTACGTCGATCAGATCAACCTTTCCCACGGCGGCGAGGGTACAAAGCTCTACACCACCGCAAACTCACAGCTCAAAACCAAATGCCTGCAGAACGGCCTCCACCTGCTCGACGCATCGGTGCGCCATCTCGGCACGGACGTCAACTACATCGTGCTCGAAAATCTTTATGACGAGCTCTCCCCCACAGTTGATTTCTATTTCCGCACGCCCGCGACCGACGTTGAAAAGCTCGAGGACGGATACCGCGTAAATACCAAAACCGAAACCTTCGAGGCACCTATCTGCATCATTTCCGCGGGTCGCTCGGGAAGCAAATGGATGGAAAAGGTCTGCGACGACCTCAAGATCCCCACAAAATCGAACCGCGTTGACATCGGCGTCCGCATTGAGCTCCCCTACGAGATCTTCGCGCACCTGACCGACGAGCTTTACGAATCGAAGATCGTTTACAGAACCGAAAAATTCCGCGACCTCGTGCGCACGTTCTGCATGAATCCGCGCGGCGCGGTCGTTAACGAAAACACAAACGGCATCGTGACCGTCAACGGCCACAGCTACGACGATCCCGCGCGCCACACGGGCAACACCAACTTCGCCTTGCTCGTTTCGAAGCATTTCTCGCATCCCTTCAAGGATTCAAACGGCTACGGCGAGAGCATCGCGCGCCTTTCGAACATGCTCGGAGGCGGAGTTATGGTCCAGCGCTTTGGCGACCTCATCCGCGGTCAGCGCTCGAACGACAAGAGAATGGCGGATTCCTTCGTCCGTCCCACTCTCCAGGCGACCCCCGGCGACCTCTCTCTCGTCATCCCCAAGCGAATCCTCGACGGCATCATCGAGATGATCTACGCCCTCGACAAGATCGCCCCCGGCACCGCCAACGACGACACCCTGCTTTACGGCGTTGAAGTCAAGTTCTACAACATGGAAGTCGACACCGACAGCCACCTGCAGACCTGCCACGAAAACCTCTTCGTAATCGGCGACTGCGGCGGCACGACCCATTCGCTCTCGCAGGCATCGGCATCCGGTGTGTGTGTTGCACGATATATAGCATCGAATAATATTTAAGCTTTCTGTATGTAATAAGGCGTACGGATGCAGTGAAAAGTGAAGAGTGAAAAGTGAAAAGTTATGGTAAATTTTCTCGCTTAGCTCGAAAAACATTAGTCTGATAATTGAATTTCACTTTTATAATCATTCATTTTGCTGCAGTGTATAACAAATAAAAATAAATCTCGGGATTTAATGAAGCTACATTAAATCCCGAGGTTTTTTATTTGCAAGGTAAGGGGGTATTACCAAACGGTGTATTATCAAAGTTGAATAAAATTATAATGCTAATCAATTTTCCTGCCAAGCGAGAAAATTTACCATAACTTTTCACTTTTCACTCTTCACTTTTCACTACGTCAGTTCCTCTGCTCCTTCTCCGCATCTATCGCGATGACGAGTGCGAGGGGGAAATCTATTGCATAATTAAAAAAAATATGATATAATTATTCCAAAGATGTGATGTATGGCGAATTATTCTTGTTATATTATATGAAAGGAAACAGAAAGGAGCCGTAAAATGGAAGACAAACATATCGTAGAGCTTTATTGGCAACGCGCCGAGCGTGCGATAGCCGAGACTCACACAAAATACGGCAGATACTGCCACTACATCGCATTCAATATTCTTTCTTCAAACGAGGATGCCGAGGAAGTTGTTAACGACACCTATCTTAAGGTATGGAATCGCATTCCTCCCGACCGCCCCGATCCGCTAAAGCCCTATGTCGGTATGATCAGCCGTCAGCTCGCCCTCAACGTCTACAACGCGCGGCAGACCGAAAAACGCGGCGGTGGCATCTCGCTTGCAATACTGGAGCTTGAGGAATGTATACCGGATTCGTCGAATGATATTGCGGACAGCGTGGCACTTTCAGACGCGCTGAACAGATTTATTGAAAAATTACCGACCAAAACGCGAAGAATTTTTGTCTGCCGTTACTGGTACGCAGATCCGATTTCGGTCATCGCGAAGGATTTTTCAATGAAAGAAAGCGCTGTTGCAATGCTCTTGATGCGAACGCGGCAAAAGCTCAGGGAGTATCTTGAAAAGGAGGAATTTTCGCTATGACAGGTAACGACATTTTCTCCGCGATCGGCAATATCGACCGCAAATTCATTCTTGAATCCGCACCCGATCGCAGGCGCAAGGGCATCATATCCCCCGCAGTGCGCCGCTCTCTTATCGCTGCTTGTCTTTGCCTCGTTCTTTGCAGTTCTGTCATTGTCGGTACTTTAATGTCGGGATACGTACCCACAGTCAACCGCGCAATGTTTTCTGCTGAAGAGATTGAAAGAATATTGCACAGAGATGTGGCAGGCGTCAGCACAAACGCTTATCAAACTATCAGAGTCAGATCGCCCGAAGAATTGGAGATTAATGCAGTCCCGAATGCCGAATACCTTTCGATATATGAAACCCAACTCTCAAAGCTTGATGAAGAAGAGCTTGTTGAGTTCACGGAATCCATTCTTCCAAAGCTCGAGGAGCTTTTCGGTTACGAGCTTGAGTATGGCGAAGTAAGGCGTGACAGCAGGTGGAGGGACGGCTCCCATTCATATATCTATGTCAAATGCAAGTCAACTTCCGAAGAAACTAACGTTTCGCCAATGCAAATTGAGATCAGGCAAAGAAAAGATTACTACTATATCGAGCTTCAATATCAGGCACGAGCCATAAAGGCTCCGGCTCTGCAGTATAACGGCAATGATGTCATCGTAAGTCCTTCGATGAACGAGGACGAGCTTTACGAGTCGCTTTCGGGCTTGAGCAATGCTCTGTGCGATATTTTGGGCATTGAACTTCCCTATCACAAGTATTACCACAATAGCATATTTTTCCACAACGGTGTCACACACCCGACGGAGAATTACGCTACTCAGCGCGCCGAGGATATTTACGAATTTGATAACTTCCTTCGTGTATACGGTGGAATCTCGCATAAATACCAGATAGTGGCGCAGATGAAAATCTACCGCAAGTATGTTGAAGACTACTGCCCTGAGATCGCACGCGCAAAAATGATCACACTTGAAGAAGCAGAAGATCTGCTCTGCAAGGGCTACGTTTTTGGCGGTCACACCTGCGCGGCTTGTATGGCAGAACAGAACGGCGTTGATTTTGAAGAATACGACTACGTAGGTCTTGAATACGTCTTCGGTCAGGATTATCATCACTACGACACCGTCGGTGTTCCATTTTATGTCTTCTATAAGTTGATCGAAACCGAAGAACTCGAAACGCACACCGTCTACACCTACGCCAAAACCTACGTCCCCGCCGTCAAGGTCAGCGGACTTGATGAATACTTCGAGATGCAAAAGGAAAAGCATCGGGAAGACGGAGAATATTATTAATATAAAAAGCAGTCGAATTTAACGACTGCTTTTTTTAGTGCAGAGTGCAGAATGCAGAGTTGTGGAAAATTTTCTCACTGCGTTCGAAAATTATTTTATAAAATACTTTTCGAGCAACGCGAGAAAAGTTACCTTAACTCTGCACTCTGAACTCTTAACTCTTAACTCTATCAGTTCCTCTGCTCCTTCTCCGCATCTATCGCGATGACGAGTGCAAGCGCGGGGAGGGCGTCGGATTTGTCGCGAACGTCGATCGAGTAGGTGTCGGTCCAGTTGAAGAGTTCCTTCGAGATGACCGCTTTGCAGTTGCCGCTCGGGTCATAGATCGAGTAATCCCACTCGAACCAGTCGCCTTCAACGTCCCAGCCCATGTAGTCGATGGTGAAGCGGGGCGTGAAGAAGGAAAATTCCTTGCGGACACATCCGGCGTAGTCCTCGCCTATGTAGACCTCGTAGGTCGGGAACCAGGAAAAGAGCTTTTGCTGGATCGTGGCAACCTCTTTGTCATCCGCGTCGAAGATCTTGAGGCACTTGCCCCAGGACATCTGACCCTTGACGGTGAAGACACTCTTTCCGTCTTCATCGTAAACGTCGTAGCTGTCAAACCACGAAAAGGCTCTTTGTTTGAATAAAAGCTTCATTTTTATACCCTCTTGGTCTCGCCGGGGGCGATAGAGGAGATCTCTCCGTTATAGAAATACCAGAGCGTGCGCGCGGTGGGGTTGGTGACGATCGAGCCGTCAACCGAGTAAATAAGGCTTTCAAAATCCTTGACGTACTCGAAAATTTCGATATTGGTGGCGTACCAGATGTCCTCTCTGCCTCCCATAAACTCGGCAAATTCCTCGATGACGTTCCAGTTGTCGTCGCCCTCGAACTCATAAGTGTGACCCCAGACGTAGAAGAGCTTGGCGGAGTCCTTGGTAACCTTCATGTCAGCAAACTTGCGCGCGTATTCCATCAGCTTCGGGTCGGTGTGCTTGCAGGTTGCGGGCAGACGGAGCCAGTCCTTGGGGATATTGAAGTTGCCGGTAACTGCCGTGGTGCGGGCGTAAAGGATGCCGCAAGCCTTCAGCACTTCAACGACGGTATCGTTGTGGGTGCCGTAGGGATATGCCATGCCGCGGACGATCTTGCCGAAGAGAGCCTCAAGGTTTTCGCGGTCCTTGACGATCTCGTAAGAGATGCGCTCTGCGGGCATCTGCTCGAGTCTGGGATGAGTCAGCGCGTGAACGGCGACTTCGTGAGAGCCCTTCGAATAAAGCTCCTTGACCATTTTTTCGGTCATCGGGCGGTGGATGGTGCCGGGTGCGTAGACCTTACCCTCGGGCGCAAATCTGCCCGAATTGAGGTTGAACGTGCCCTTAAGTCCATTCTTGTCAAGGATCTCAATGAACTTTATGTCCTGCTCGACTCCGTCGTCATAGCTGAACGTGAGCGCCTTAGCGACGCCGCCGGGATAACGCATGAATAACTGTGCCATAATTGACCTCCGAGATGTTTATGATTGTGTAAATTTTTAATATGCGGAAGAAATGCAAAATGCAAAGCTTCGCGAAAATATTTTATTGGAATTGTTAAGTGCGCGGTGTTTTGATAGGTATTAATGCAATTATTTTGCGAGTTTGTAGGGAAAAGTGTTCTATTGTATTATAATGGCTATGAGTGCGTTTGTCGCTCGTGCAATACAGACTCCGATCTCCTCATTCACCGCTCCTCGCGGTCCCCTTTCCCCGCTGGGGAACGCTTGAGGGTTTGCGCTCTAATTCAATTTGTTCAGCGAATACCGTTCAAATATATAATTATATTCAGGCAAATTGGAAGATTTTTATTGAAACAATTTAGTGCAAATTCCACCGCGAGTGCGTAATTGTTTTAATAAAAATATTCCTATCTGCTTTGAAATGTTCAAGTTTGAACGGTGTTCGCTGAATATCGAAGAAATTTGCAACCAACCCTTAAGCGTTCCCCAGCGGGGAAAGGGGACCGCGAGGAGCGGTGAATGAGGAGAACACCGTCTGCACTGTACGAACGATAGGCGTACTTATGCCTTTATAATATCATAAGGAGTTGGCCGGCGTTATGTAAAGTTATAGAGAAAACAAGGTACTGCAAACTCGTTATGTAATACTGCAAAACAAAAATCTTATCCATTTTATTTAATTATATATCTAAAACCCTCATTTGTCAAGAAAAATCGATTGACCGGGCGGGGAAAGTGTGATAAAATTATATCGTCGGGGTCAAAATGCACAAAATGGCCTTCCTTGTTTTGTGCAAGTCTACAAAATAAAAAATATTTTCCTTTTACGCGCAACCGCGGGCGGCGAAACGCTTCAATATAAGTGAAAGGGCAATGCAGAACATCGAAAGGAGGCAGAAAATGACAGACGAAAAAATCATCGAGCTTCTCATCGCACGGGATGAGCGCGCACTCTCGGAGATAGAGAAGAAATATTCAAATCTTTGCAAGTACACCGCGGGCAACTTTCTGAACTCCCGCGAGGACGTTGAGGAATGCATAAACGACGCGCTCCTTGCCGTCTGGAATCACATCCCGCCCGAAAAACCCGATTGTCTGCCCGCCTACATCACGGTACTCGTCCGCAACGCGGCAAGAACGCGCTCGCGCGGCAATAATGCCTGGAAGCGCGGGGCGAACGTCACGCTTGTCGGGGAGGAATTCCTTTCAATGCTCGAAGACGAATTCGACGTCACCTCCGCCTTTGAATCGCGCATAGCGGGCGAGGTGATAAATTCATTCCTCGACCGTCTTTCAAAGAGTGAGCGAAAGGTTTTCATGATGCGCTATTGGCTCGACGCCGGCATCGAGCAGATCGCATCGCAAACGGGCTTCTCACATTCAAAGATCAAATCCATGCTCAAAAGACTGCGCGACAGACTTGCGCAGGCACTCAAAAAGGAAGGTATTATCGTATGAGCTTACAAAGAAAAATGAACAACAAGCAGCTGCTCGACGCGCTCGATCACGTCGACGATCGCTTCGTAGCCGAGCTTGTCACATCGTTGAGGCCGCCCGAGGCTGTGACGGACGAGCCGATACGCAAGAAGAACGTCCTCCGTTCGATAAAATACGCCGCACTCCTCGCCGCCTGCGCGGTCCTGATGGGCGCCGCGATCCCGCTTGCGAGCGCGATTCTCGGAAGAATATCGCTCGGAACTGGCACACAGAGCGGTGATCCCGCGGGCGTTGTCGGCGAAGGAACTTCGACACTCGAGGAAACCGAGCCCCCCGCAACCGAATCGCTTGAAACCGAGCTCGCGCCGACCCACAACAAGCTTATGGCTCAATACGGCTGGAGTCCCAAGGAGATCACACAAGATGAAGCCGACGAAATCATCGCGGCGTATCTCAAAAATGATTCCGATCCGAACAAGTTCGCTTACACCTATTCTGTCACATGCTATGCAAAATACGGCAACAAGCCCGTTTATGCTGTAATGATCAATTCTGACAGATGGAACTACGAACCGAATGATCGAGTCGAAAAGGTTTTCTACAAACCAAGTGACCCGAATCTGCATATCGATTTCATCTTCCCGAGCGATCAGCCGCTTTGGATCTACGCTGACGGTGAATTCTACACCTTGAATGAAGCAATGCAACAATCGGTTTTGAGCTTTACGCAGCTTATGCTTATCCGTTGGGGGGACAGAAAGGGCGGAGGATTCAGCTCCTTTGTATATCCGATCTGGCTCTCGCACAACGATCTTGTCGAGATCGTATACTCAAACCCCGACACCACCGGAGGCTGGACTTTCAGATGCTACGGCAACTTTGACGGTGTGTACGTTATCTTTGCAGATAAGAAATTCAAAGTTTGGGAACCTAAGACAACCGTTGACATCGTGAATGGGCTGACCTTTGTTTACCCCAACGAAAACAAGCTCCAGGTCTGCGCAAACGGCACCTTTTATTCTCTTAACGAGGCTTTCGAAAAGAATATCCTTTCCGAAGCGGAGCTTAATGAGGTGTATCACATTTACACGATGGAATCGCAGATCAAAAACGAATTCCTTGCGAAATACGGCCACGAGTTCCCCGATATGGTTGCCGAGGATAAGGAAGTTATCGTAAAATTTGAGAAGATCTCCGGGGACGTATACGTTGCGGTCATTGCTTCACAATGCTTCGACAATACGAAATCTCGCAGCGAAACGGTAAACGGCATCACCTTCACCTGGGAACAGCAGTATGACATCCACGTTTATTATCACGGCGAATTTTTAACTCTCTCGGAAGCTTATCAGAGAGGACTCCTCACCGCCGAGCAGCTCATAGAGGTGCATTCATCTTACACAAGCTCCTTCGGCGAAATGTACGGCAACCCCACTGTATCTAACGAATGATAATAGTATCACACCCCCGAGCCGACCAAAAGGTTGGCTCGGTTTTTTGCGCCCGTTGGGCGCGGGGTGAAGGAGCGAAAACCTCCC
>JAZSLM010000084.1:0-26387 GCA_045535375.1 Eubacteriales bacterium | reverse complement strand
GACTTCTCGCGATGCGCGGAAATTTTCGATTTTATTATAAAACAATAGCGGTAAAGTTTTGATCAAACTTTTACAAAAGTTTCCGAATTCTTAAGGCAGAGCCTTAAGTCGCGCTCCGCAGAGCGCGAAACTATCTCACGCGCTTCAAACGGGCGGCGGCCCGCCGACCGTTTGGAAGGAGTAAAATCTCCCCTCGCGGGAGATTTTCGCTCCTTCACCCCGCGCCGTCCACAGACGGCGCAATACCCGATACACATCCGCACAAAAAGTCGGGAAATCCGCATCGTTTTTTGATATAATATCGGCAGACAGGAGGAATTAAAGATGGATTGGATCACGGGAATGCAAAGGGCGATAGATCATATCGAAGCGAATCTGACCGATGAGATCGATTACGAAAAGGTTGCGGCTGAGAGCTTTTCGTCAAGCTATCATTTTCAAAGAGTATTCAGCATTCTTTGCGGTTACACGCTTGGGGAATACATCCGTATGCGTCGTCTGTCGCTTGCGGGTGCGGAGCTTGCAAGCGGTAAAGAAAAGGTGATCGATATTGCTCTGAAATACGGTTACGACAGCCCCGACAGCTTTGCAAAAGCATTCCAAAAATTCCACGGCATAACCCCGTCCCAAGCGCGCACGAACGGCAAGATGCTAAGATCCTTCTCCCGCTTGTCGATAAAAATATCATTGGAAGGCGGTAATATTATGAATTATCGAATTGAAAAGAAGCCCGAACTCACACTTCTCGGTTACAAAAAGCGTTTTGAAGGAACACCCTACGATGAAGCACGGCACATGCAGGAAGAAAAATTCTTCATTTCTACAAGAGCGAATCAATGGATGCTCAAAGGAATGACCAACGACAAACTTTCCGACTACTGCGTTCTTACAAATATTGATGACAACGGTTATGATTTCTATATCTGCGGTGCGGCGGATAAATATACGTTTGATAATTTATATAACAGCAATGTGACCGGAATTGACTTTATGGATAAGTTCGGCTTTGAAAAGATCGTCATTCCCGAGACCACCTATGCCGTTTTTGAAACCGAGCGACAGAGAATGCCGATCCCCGAATACCACGAAATCCGCAAGCAGATTGCCGCAGAATGGCTATTGAACAATGAATATCAAATGGTAAATGCCCCCGAACTTGCCGTCTATCATTGGGGAATCGTCGGCGGCTATCCCGACAGAACCATTGAAATCTGGATACCTATTGAAAAGAAATAAGCATCCTTAAATTATAGCACAAACTCCGTAGGGGATGGCGCCCTCGACATCCCCTGCCGCACGAAAGATTATCACTAATAAAGGCATAAGCGATAATTATACCGAAGTTTCTATAAGGGCAAAAATATTTTTATAAAAATCCAAATTTTCCTTGTTACCTTTTTCATACCCCCGACACTATATGAGCGAAAGGAGGAGAGACACAATGGCAAACTCAAACGGAATGCGCGAGCTCTTGATGAAGGATTTCGCGGAGAATTATATGGAACAGCTTTATTATTTCTGTCTGAAAAAGACGGGCGACAGCTACGAGGCGGAGGATCTTACGCAGGACATCGCGCTGAACATACTCACTGCGATAAACGGCGGTGCAGTCCCCGCATCATTCTCGGGCTGGGTCTGGCAGATCGCGCGAAACCGCTATTCAAGATGGGCGGCGCGCAAACGCAAGGTAAACGATTCGGTAACCGGTTCCGATATCGCGGACCTTGAGATCGCGGACGAGAGCGACGATATTCTCGGCGAGATGATACATGCGGAAGAAATGAATCTGCTGCGCCGCGAGCTCGCATTCATCTCGGGCGAATACCGAAATATCGTCACAGCCTTTTATCTTGAGGACAGAAGCATCCGCGACATTGCCGCAACTCTCTCCCTACCCGAAAGCGCGGTCAAGCAAAGACTCTACCGCGCAAGAAAAATTTTGAAAGAAGGTATGAATATGGCACGCGAATTTGGAAAGAAGAGTTACAAACCCGAGGATGTTAGTTTCACCTCAAGCGGAACATTTACAAGCAATCTCCCTTGGTCTGTAGTTCGAAGAAAGATCCCGAAAAACATTTTGCTCCAGGCAAGCAATAATCCCTCTACGCTCGAAGAGCTTTCGATTGAGTTGGGTATCGCACTTCCTTATATGGAAGAAGAAGTTGGTATTCTTCACAGGGCTACTTTGCTCGAAAAAGAAGGCGACAAGTACGTTACAAATTTCTTCATCCTTGATAAGGAATGCCGCGAAGCGGTTTATAATACTCTTCGACGCGGATCGAAAGAACGAAGCCGTTTGCTTGCGCAAATCATAGAGGACAACCTCCCCGCTATCCGCGAACTCGGTATTGCTGCTGATCACATCACCGATAACGAGATCAAATGGTGGCTCATTCCCAATACTGTTGACTATTGCATTAAGAAGTCTTTTGCAGACCTGAGCACCTATAAGCCAAAGACTCGCGTAAACGGTGAGAACTGGGGATTCGTCGGCTATGAGGCGTGGGAGTCGCCCGAATATACGACGATGGAGCAGAACGGTTCGACCGAAAAAGGTGTTGAATTCTGGCACTATACACCGGGCGGTTATGGATTTGAGATCTTTGAGATGGGAAGCGACATTGCAAGAATGCTTATGGAAATATTCCGCTACAACATCAAAGCGGATGATATAGGCAAAATGGAGAAATGCGTTCTTTCCGACCACGCCGGAAGATGCATACATTTTGATGAAGACGGCAATGCGGTCTTTGACATCCTTATGATCGAAAAGGAAAATCACAAAAAGATCCGCAAGTTGCTTGAATCGCACAAGAATTATGAAGCGCTTCTCGCCAACTTCATCGAAGCAAACAATAGCATTGAGGAAATCTTCAAAAAGTACAGCCATAAGACACTCCACGATACTTTGGGCTACTATATCCGCACCGAAATGTACAAGATCAGAATGATGTGCATCCACGACCTCGTTGATTCCGCTTTCATCACCCTCCCCGATGAACCCGCAAAGTCCAATATCGGTATGTATCTTATTATGAAATAACACCTTGCCCCTCCGCGCGGAGGTGCATTTTGTTTATTCAACAAGATTTGAGCAACGGTGGTTAAGAATTTACAAATTAATATTGCAATAAGGAATAATTTGGTATATCATAATATATATCACTTTTCGGAGGCAGAGCTATGTTTGGGTACATTCAGCCGTATATTCCGAATCTTACGGTCGGCGATTATGAATACTACCGCGCGGCTTACTGCGGGCTTTGCCGCTCTATGGGCGAGGTCTGCGGCGGCAATTCGCGGCTGACTCTCTCCTATGACGGAGTTTTCCTCGCTCTGCTTCGCACCGCGCTGACGGGCGAGGCGACAGAATGTGAGCGCAAGCACTGTCCATATGCTCCGCTTGCGAAGAAGAATATGCTTCTATCCCCCGCCTTCGACTACTCCGCGGGTGCATCGGGAGTTCTTGCCGCACTCAAGATCGAGGACGACGTCACCGACGAAACGGGGACAAAAAAGCTTCTTGCGCTTCTCTGCCGCGCTCCCGCGAAAAAATGGATGGCTCGTGCAGACGAGCACGATTCGGGCTTGGTTGGCGTAACCCGCGAAAAGCTTGCGCGCTACTATGTTGCCGAAAACGAAAACTCGAGCTGCGAATTCTCGGATGCCGGAATCGAATCCGGTGCCGAGGCTTTCGGCGAGGTCGTCGGATATTTATGCGCACGCGGGGTCGATGAAGAAAACTATGCGATCGCATATTCAGTCGGCAGGCACGTGGGCAGATGGATCTACTGCATCGATGCACTCGACGATCTTGCCGAGGATGCTGAAAAAGGCAGATACAACGCCTTCATCGCGTCATATGGAAATACGCTCGACGAGGATGAAAAGCTGACTCTCGAATGCCTCTTGCGCGACGAAAGCGACTCCGCTATGGCTATGTTCGAGCTTGCCGAAGCCGACGAAAATTCGCGCGCTTACCGCATAGTCAAAAACATCCTCACTGAAAGTATGCCCCGTGTGGCGCGCGCAGTCCTCGACGGCAACTACCGCAAGCCGAGGCGCGAGGACATTATCAAAAAATCAACGACGGAGGACTCATTTGAATGAGAGATCCTTTTATCATACTCGGCGTCAGCCGGGAAGCGAGTGACGACGAAATCAAAAAGGCCTACCGCAAGCTCGCCCGCGAAAACCATCCCGATAAATTCACCGATCCCGCCGAGCGCGCCCGCGCCGAGGAGAAGATGAAGGAGATCAACGCCGCCTACGAGGAGATCGGGAAGATCCGTTCGGGCAGGGCGCGCGACACATATCAGGGTGATCAGCATTATAACGAAACATCGTCGACGGGCGACGACAGATACGTTGCCGTCCGTGTTCACATCAACGCTCACCGTGTGCGTGAAGCAGAGGCAGTTCTTGCCTCGATCCCTCAGAACGAGCGCGGCGCTGAATGGTACTATCTGCGAGGCGTGACGCTTATGATGCGCGGAAATATCATAGACGCGGGACGCTGCTTCGACATTGCCTGCGAACGTGAACCCGCCAATGAAGAATACCGTGCCGCGCGCGAGCATCTCCGCGCCCGTACCTCATCCTATCAGGGCGGAACATACACCACCCACACCGACTGCTCGGACACCTTCTGCGATTGCCTGAAGATCTGCTTCTGCGCCAATATGTGCATAGGCGGACCATGTTGCTGACGCAACAGTGAAATCTTTCTCCTATGGAGAAAGGTGAAATTTTCGCTTCGCGAAAGTGAAATTTGAGCTTCGCTCGAGTGAAATTTACCGCGTTGCGGTAAGGTAAGGTAGATTTTCGCCGAAGCGAAAATCAATTTCAATAAAAAACTTAAAATCGGTTGACAATTTTCGTATTTTATTTTATAATATAGTTAAAGACTTTTAACCGAAAGGAAATCATAAAATGTATAGAATAGGTGTTGACCTTGGCGGAACGAATATTGCCGCAGGTATAGTAAATGCGGAGGGTGTTATCATCTCCCGCGCGAGCATTCCCACGGGTGCGCACAGACCCGCTGACGAGATCGCTGCCGATATGGCGGCGCTTTGCCACTCGCTTATTAATGAAGCTGATATTTCGATCGACGAGATCGAGGCTGTAGGCATTGCCAGCCCCGGTGTTGCTAACCACGACACGGGCGTTGTTGAATATGCCAACAACCTGCCTTTTCGCAACTTCCCCCTCGCTGAAAAATTCAAAGCAGGGTTCCCCGTTCCTAAGGTGACTATTGAAAACGATGCCAACGCCGCTGCTTGGGGCGAGGCTAAAGTTGGTGCAGCCAAGGGATCAAAGAATTCGATCATGATCACGCTCGGCACGGGTGTAGGCGGCGGAATCGTTATCGACGACAAGATCTATTCCGGCTTCAACTATGCGGGCGCTGAGCTCGGTCACATCGTTATCGTTTGCGGTGGCAGACCGTGTTCCTGCGGACGCCGTGGCTGTTGGGAAGCTTACAGCTCAGCAACCGCGCTTGTCAGAATGACCGAGGAAAAGATCGCAGAATGCGAAGCGGCGGGCAGAAAGACTCTCATGACAGATATGGTAGCCGAGCGCGGAAAGATTTCGGGACGCACATCCTTTGACGCTATGCGCGCGGGCGACGAAGCTGCAAAAGAAGTCGTTGACTCCTACATAAACTACCTCGCTTGCGGTATTATCAATATTATCAACATCTTCCAGCCCGAGGTGCTCTCTATCGGCGGCGGAATTTCGAACGAAAAGGACAACCTCCTTACTCCCCTCATTCCCCTTGTAAGAGCCGAGACATACGGCTCAGGTATCGTACGCGAGACAGACATCCGTATCGCAACTCTCGGAAACGACGCGGGAATCATTGGAGCAGCACTGCTGGGATAATTAAGTGGCTAGTGACTGGTGACTAGTGGCTAGTGAAAGGATAATTTCCTCGCGTTGCTCGGAAATTTTCAATTAAAATAGAAAATCTCTGGATTTAATGAAGTAAAAATCATTGAATCCAGAGATTTTATTATGTCGTAAAATTATAAGATGATCGAAATCTTATCAAAGCTGAACAAAATTTCTACCATTCACCAGTCACCGGTCACTTTCTCCCCAATCCGCTCAATCTGAATATCACTCCCGCCGCAAGAGAGGTGATCGGAATATAGATCACCGTGCTCGCCGCCCAGCCGTATTTGAGTGCAATGGTGCTGAAAACGATTATCGTCGTGGGATTTGGACCAACGAAGAACATATTCGCATCCGCGCCGACGGTGATTCCGATCAGAGTGTTGATGATAAACGCGATGAAGCAAAGTGCAGTGAAAAATTTGACCATATCAAAATAATCCTGTTTTGTGCTTCCCGCGCGGTGCGAAAAGATTATGTAAAATCCGAGGAACACGAGCGAATAATGCCATACTATTGCGTGGACGGTCAGCGGAACCTGTGTCAAAAATACACCCGAGGGTTCAAAAACTCCCGCGAAACCGCCAAGCAGATTGAAGCACATCATAAATCCGTATGCCGCGCGGCGGAGACGTTCGTTTTTCGTGAAAACAACAAGCGGACAGAGATACATCGGCATACTGCACATCTGGAACGGAAATTCTCCCCAGCTTATCCCGCCGCCCTCAATGACGTAAAAGAGGAATACCTGCTTGAACACCTCGCTCGCGATCAGCACACCCGCGAAGGACAAAAGTAGAATTTTGTTCTTTTTATCGTCGAATTTTCTGCAAAACCATGCAAGCGAGATGCAAAGGATAAGTCCGACGACTATCAAAACAATATGAAAAAGTCCGTATGCCGGCGGAGGAGTCATCTCGGCTTCCAACGCCCACATAAGTTTTTCAATGATATTCATAGAATCACTTCCTTAAAAATCATTTGATCATAGCGCAATTTTCGCAGATGCAAAGCCATCCTTGCAAAAACGGCTTACTTAATGATCGGGAAACTAACGGTAACCTTGAAAAGATCGCCATCGACGGTGATATCGAACACGCCGCCCTGGAGCTCGGTAAGGCTCTTTGCGATCGAAAGTCCGAGACCGTTGCCCTCGGTATTGCGCGATTCGTCGCCGCGAACGAAGCGTTCGGAAAGTTCATCCGACTTGACCGAGATCTGGTCGCGTGAGATATTTTTGAATCTGAACACAGCCCTCTCGCCGAGGGTCTCGAGACTGACGTAAACTCTCGTTCCGCTCAAAGCATACTTGCGCGCGTTGTTCATAAGGTTATCGAAAACGCGCCAGAGCCTGCGTCCGTCCGCCATGATCTTGATCTCGTCATCGGGAGTCGAGCAGACAAGCTCAAGTCCCGCATCGGCAAGTCTTTGATAATACTCGCCCGTGACCTGCGAGATCATCACGCGAGCATCGCACTCGGCAAGCATTATATCTATATTCCCGCTTGAAGCCTTTGATGCTTCAACGAGGTCGTCAAGCAGACGCTTCATCCGCTCGGACTGATTGTGCAGTACCGATGCATATTCCTTGATATTCTCATTCTCGCACTCCTCGCGGCAGATGAGATCGGAATAATTGATTATCGAGGTCAGAGGGGTCTTGATATCGTGCGAAACGTTGGTGATAAGCTCGGTCTTCATTCGCTCGCTCTTGAGACGTTCCTCGACGGCGAGATTAAGTCCGTCGCGAATGCGGTTGAGATCCTTGCCGTGGTCTTTTAGGTCAAGAATAAGATATTTCGTGTCGACCTTGTAATCGAGTTTGCCGTCAGCGATCTCCTTCGCACCTTTTTTGAGGCGGTAAAGCATCAGCACAAAATAGATTATAAAGAAGGTAGAAATCAAAGTTCCGATAAACCACCAAACAAGGAGGAAGAATCTCTCATAGGTCGCAACGATAAATAAGAATTCAATTGCAGAAACTATACCGACAAGAAGTACCGTTTTCCATATCATCGGCAATGAACGAACCACGGTACGAATGCATCTTCCGCAGAAGCAAAGCGAACGCCAGATAAAGCGGAGGATATAAAATACTATCGTATTCTTCAACAGCGTACCGAGTTTGATTCGTATCGCAAGGCTCATAAACCAGAAGATGAGCATAATTACGCTTACAATAGCCCAAACCACAAATGCTATCCACGCCACAACATCATCGTAATAGAACCATTCGCTGATCAAAGAAAATCCGAGCAAAGACGCGAAGAAAACTGCCGCAGTGGGTATCTCAAAGGGTATCTTTGTCAGAAATGACGCGCGCACTCCGGGTATTCCGCGCCGTCTTCCCGCGGAACACATAAGGAAAACGAAACAAAGGATTGCAATAATCAGCGAACCGAGTCCTATCGCGTATATCCAGAAACGGAAAGCATAAATGATTGTCGCCAAAAGGTTTATCCAATAAAGCTCATCACAAATTTCAATATCTTTCGATATTCCAATACTGATCGTGTAAACCGATTCGGGAGCATATTCCTCGGGATCATAGTTATTTCCTATCTCATACAATCCGTTACCACCCGTAATCGGATGTTTATCGATCTGTGCCCAAGTGGAAGTAAACATATATCCATCTCCCACCGGATTTTTTTCATATTCAAACGGTTCGTAATTCGGGTTTCCGCTCTTGATCTTGACGTAATCAACGTTTTGATCTTCAAGATAGTTCTCTATTCTTTCAATCGAATCCGCTTGATACCAATGCATTATTGAAAATTTTCTGCTGTTGGCATATTCCTCAAAAATTTGTTTTGTAAAATCCTCCTCGGTCGTCCAATACACCTCGGCATTAAACATCAGAACAACACCGAATACTGACACCGCCGTGACGCAAAGCATCAATATGCAAAGTATAAACGCCATCGTCTTCGCCGCCGAGCTGTGAGTTATGCCGAGGCGTTTTTTCTTTGGCTTTTTTTCATCCGGAAGCTTGCGGTATTTATGCTCCGCGCGGACTGCGCGTAACTCAAACTCCGAGTCATCTTTGACATTTTCACTGACAAGCTCGTTTTTCTTCTCTTCCATCATCTTGCTCCTTTCTCTATCTTATAACCTTGTCCCCACACGACCTTGAGATACCTCGGCTCGGCGGGATTGATCTCGATCTTCTCGCGCAGGTGGCGGATGTGCACCGCAACCGTGTTGTCCCCCGCGATGGCACTCTCCTTCCATACGAGGGTGTATATCTCGCCCGGCGAGAAGACTTTGCCGGGATTGCTCATAAGCAGTTTCAGTATCTCGTATTCTTTCGGCGTCAGCGCGACTTCTTCGCCGTCAAGAAGAAATTTCTTTTCGATATCGTCAATTTCAAGACCGCCGATAACGATCCTTTCGGGCGTTTGCTCTCTGCCGCCAAGAGTGAAATAACGCCTCAACTGTGAGCGCACACGAGCCGTGACCTCAACCGGATTGAATGGCTTGGTTATGTAATCGTCCGCACCGATGTTGAGCCCGAGTATCTTGTCGCTGTCCTCGCTCTTTGCCGAAAGGAAAATTATCGGCACGTTGCTCCTCTCGCGTATCTTCGCCGCGGCGGTGATGCCGTCCATCACGGGCATCATAATATCGAGCAATATCAGGTGGATATCGTTGTTTTCCACAATATCGATCGCTTCCCTGCCCGTTTTCGCCGTGAAGAAATTCATATCGGGTGAGGCAAGATATATTTTCAACGCCGAGACAATATCCGCCTCGTCGTCGCAAATCAGAATATTATACATTTTGCGCGCTCCTTTTCTGTGCTGACATCATTATACCACAAATATTCTTAAAATGAAATAGGTAAAAATCTTAAGTTTTTCTTAAATTCAAACACCGATCGGATAATCCGATCGGTGTTCATTATTAATTATTTGATAACTACGTTTGAAAAGCTCGTATCGCCGTAGCAGGTGACGAGTCCGAGCTGGAGATCCTCGCCGCTGTAGGTCATCTTCGTAGATTTCGTGCCGTCATAGAAGACAGTACCCTCGTGGTTGATCGTCATAAAGACGCTTCCGTCCACGAGAAGCGTGATCGAATCGGGAGCGACCTCGATGCGGAGCTTGATCTTATTGGAAAAGCTACCTTTGTCGGTGCGGGAATCGCTGTCGTCATGGTCGGTTCGGATATGATATTCCGCCGTTGCGGGATCGTTGTTCTTTATCTTTGCCGCAGTCGTGCGCAGATAGAGGCGGGACATTTTTCCGTTTTCATCGATAAGCTGAAGTCCCGCCGTGGGATTCTTGCTGCCGCAATATTTATCAATGGAAACGTCAGCCTCAAATATCCAGTTGTTACCCGAAACGGGACGTCCCTCGAGCGTTGCAAAACCGTAAAGAATTCCATCGCCGCTCTTGTAGGTATAGCTTATTTTGGAATTATCCTCGGTAATATCAAAGAATCCGCTATTGCCGGACGCGGCAACGTTCGCGAACGAATGCATACCGAAGCTGAGGGTGCCGAGCTCGGTGCTATCCTTCGGAGGTTCCTCGATATACTCGACTGTCGCCTTTTCGGTCGGCACAAAGGTCAGAAGCTCTGACGCCGCCTCGCGGAGAGATGCGGCAAGTGCGTTATCAAGTCCGTGCGTATAGTCAATATCCGCGGGAGATTCCCCGAAAATAACGGTATAGAAATCTGCGGCAACGAGATAGCTTCCCGCAAGCGAGGGATGCGAACTGTCGGTATGATACAGACCGAGCTTTGAGTCCTTGGCAAGCAGGCTGTTGAAGGTCACGCCGGTGTAGACCGCCTTGCTTCCGAGCATATCCGCAATCGCGGCGTTATACGCGGTAACGAGATTCGTGTGCTCGACGCGCGACATCTTTTTGGTGCAGCCCGAGCGCGTGACGTATCCCTTGCTCACGCCGAAGCTCGAATACTGAAGCGGGATCGCGCCGTTTGCGACGATAAGCTCAACAAGATCCTTCGCGGCACTGTACTCTTTCCAGGGATAATAGGGGAAATACTCGGTCATAACGGGATTGTTTCTGTTTGGCTGATAAACGATGATATCCCACTTATCAGACGCGATCTTATCGCTGACGGTTTTCCAGAGCGCTGGATCCTCGCGAAACATTGCAATGCCGGTTCCGCCCTTGGTCTGTCGGTCAGCAGTGACCTTTTTGCCCGCCGCGTGGCAAAGACGCGCAAATATCTGCGGCATTTCGTTGTAATGAGTCAGGCTGTCGCCGATGAAAAGGATCTTGATGCCCTCGCCGTTTGCCTTTTCGCGGATCGCGTCCCATTCATCGGGCTGAGTCGGCGCCGCGGTCTCTTCGGCAGTCGTTTCCTGAATCCGGATCTCGGTCTCACTCGGCAGAGTCATATTTGTATCGTCGGGAGCTGTCGTTTCAACGGGATCACCCGCACATCCGACAAGCGGAATGATCATAAGCAAAGAAAGAAAAGCTGAAAAAGTCCTGATATATCTTTTCATATTACACCTCACATTTTTCTTTTATTATAGCACAAAACGAAATAAAAGTAAAGTCTTTTTATTGCAAAAGAGCCCGATGCAGGTGCATCAAGCTCTTTTTGATTATTTCCGCAAGGTGATTTCCTCGGGGTATTTTGTTTCCGCAAAGCCTTTGCGGAGGATCATCTTCGTCCACGGGTATCGGGTGATCGACTTTGCTCCCTTCGGGCAGGCGCGGACGCACGCCGCGCAACCGATGCAACGCTCGGTATCGATCTTGAATTTATCAAGAGTGATCGCCTCTGTGGGGCAGACCTGCGCGCAGGTACCGCAGAAGGTGCAATTTGAGCTGATCGTCTTCGGAAATCCGAATGCGAGGCGCTTTGTGATCGAATAAGGCAGTTTGCCGATGATATCGAATCCCTGCGAAACGATCGGCAGTTCCTCGCTGTCATCGTCAGCCGCGACGGAAAGAATGAACTTTCCAACCTCGCCGAGGCTGTCGGGAAGCTCCTGCTTTTCCTCGACGCAATCTGCAAAAGTATGGGGAAGCGGACAGGTCATGATTCGGCAAAGCGGAACCTCTGCGCTGTCAAAAAGCTTTCTTGCCTCTTCGGGTGCGCATCCGACTCCGCACGAGCCGTAGCCGAGAACAAGTGCCGCTTTTTCAATGAAAAGCTGGCTTCGGCTGATGAACTGCTCAACGGGAGGAGGCAGACGGCGCAAATAGACGGGCGCGATCATAAGCATCAGATCGACGTGTATTTCGAGTCCGCAAGCCGATTCTCTGTCATCCGCATAAGTGATATCGAGGCATTCGACCTCGTATCCCGCGCGGTCAAGAATAACGGTAGCGGCGTCGGCAAGCTCTGCACAGCCTCCACCGGGGGAAAAGGTTACGACAAGAATATTTTTCTTCATTTATATCAATCGAGGTATCCGAGTCTGTAAAGGAGCTCGGCATTGAGAACGGATCCGCCTGCGGCACCGCGAAGGGTATTGTGCGAAAGTCCGACAAACTTATAGTCAAACATGGTATCTTCGCGGAGTCTGCCCGCGGTGATCCCCATACCGCCGTAGATCTCACGGTCGACAGCACACTGCGGACGGTTGTCTTCTTCAAAATATGTGATGAACTGCTCGGGAGCGTTGGGAAGTTCAAGCTCCTGAGGAAGTCCCTTGTATTCAGCCCAAGCCTTGAGAATTTCTTCCTTCGAGGGTTTGTTTTCAAAGCTCATAAAGATAGCGGCGGTGTGACCGTTGGTTACGGGCACGCGGATGCACTGGGTGGTGATGAGGGGGGCATCGGCATTTACAACAACACCGTTTTCAACCTTACCCCAGATCTTGAGGGGCTCCTGCTCGCTCTTCTGCTCTTCTCCGCCGATAAAGGGGATCACGTTGTCGATCATTTCGGGCCACTCGTTGAAAGTTTTTCCCGCACCGGAGATCGCCTGATAGGTAGTGGCAACTACCTTATTAAGACCGTACTTGAGAAGGGGGGTGAGCATGGGAACGTAGGACTGGATCGAGCAGTTGGGCTTAACCGCGATAAATCCGCGCTTGGTGCCGAGACGCTTCTTCTGGGTCTCGATAACTGCAAGATGATCCGAGTTGATCTCGGGCATAAGCATGGGAACGTCCTCGATGCCGCGGCAAGCCGAGTTGTTAGAAACTACGGGAAGCTCGTGGCGCGCGAAATTCTCTTCCATCTCGCGGACCTCTGCCTTGGGCATATCGACTGCGCAGAAAACGAAATCGCAAAGAGAAGCGATGGTATCAACCTCTGCGGAATCAAGAACCTTCATATCAGCAAACTTAGCGGGCATCGGCTCGGTGAGCTTCCAACGGCTTCCGACAGCCTCTGCATATGTCTTGCCCGCGCTTCTTGCGGATGCAGCGAGGCAGGTGACTTCAAAATAAGGATGATCGGCAAGAAGGGTGAGAAAACGCTGACCAACCATACCGGTGGCGCCGACTACGCAACATTTCTTCTTTTCGGTAACAACAAAACTCATAATATATATCTCCTTTGGATTAATGTAAAACAATGTCGAAAAAATAATATTAATGATACCACATTTGAGAGAAAAAATCAATAGGGAAATGAATATTTATTCATTATTTTTAAGAACTTCCGCATAAACTTTATTCTTCGGAAGACCCGTTTCCTTGACTATCGTCTTGATCGCATCCTTCTGCGACATTCCGCCTGCCATAAGAGCGGCGGCGCGGTCGGCGATATTCAGCGTTTCCTCCTCCTCGTTCTTCTCGGGCGCGCCCTCGATGACGAGAACGTATTCCCCGCGCGGCTCGGTGCTTTCATAATATTCCAGAGCACCGTCTATGGTGAAACGGAGTATCTCCTCGTTGAGCTTCGTCAACTCGCGGCAGAGGGAGATCTTTCGCTCTCCGCCAAAAACTTCGGCGAACTCGGATAGAGTCTTTTTGAGGCGGTGAGGTGCTTCGTATATGATAAGAGTACGTTCCTCTTTTGCAATACCTGCAAGGCGTTTTTTTCGCTCCTTACCCGCCGCGGGAAGAAAGCCCTCGAAGGCAAATCTTCTTGTTGAAAGACCCGAAAGCGCAAGCGCGGAAACTGCGGCACAGGCTCCGGGAATTATCGAGACCTTGATCCCCTCCGATGCGCAGAGCGCAACGAGATCCTCGCCCGGATCGGATATAGCAGGCATACCGGCATCGCTGATCAACGCGCAAGATTCGCCGCTTTTTAAGCGCTCGATTATCTCGGGTCCGCGCTCGGCACGGTTGTGATCGTGGTAGGATACCATCGGCTTTTTGAGCCCCAAACGCGAGAGCAGAAGACCCGAATTTCTCGTGTCCTCCGCGGCAACGAAATCGACCTCGGAGAGTACTTTGAGAGCTCTCTCTGTGACGTCGGCGAGGTTGCCTATGGGCGTGGCAACGAGGTAGAGGACGGATTTTTCAACCTTATTTTTTTCTTCGGTAAAAGACATTTTATTTCCTTTCGTCACAAAAGATCTCACGGCGAATATACTGTACCGAGAAAGAAATTGTGAGGTACTTTATGGCTATCAAAATTTACATAGATCAGGGGCACAACCCCGTCAACCCGAATGCGGGAGCTGAAGGAAACGGTCTGCGCGAGCAGAATCTCGTTTACACCATCGGAGTGGAGCTTGCGGAACTGCTCCGCGAAAACCCGAATTTCGAAGTCAGGCTTTCACGTCCGTCACCCGAAACCCAGCTTGGAAGCTCCACTAATTCAAGCCTTGCGACAAGGGTGAATGAGGCGAACCGTTGGGGCGCGGATTACTTCATCAGCCTGCACACAAACGCATCGACTTCACCCGATGCGGGCGGCAGCGAAGCGTTCGTTTATAGCCGCCCGTCTTCGGCTGCATCGCTCGCGGCTGATATCCTTCGCGGACTGAACGAAACCACCGGGATCCGCAACCGCGGAGTGGGAGTCAGAAGCGGACTTTACGTTTTGCGTAAGACCGCAATGCCCGCGGTTCTTGTTGAGCTCGCCTTTATCTCCAATCCGGAGGAAGCGGCACTTATGCGCGACCGCCCCGATCTTTTCGCCCGCGGCGTTTACGACGGAATACTCGACTTCACGGGCGTGTAAAACTTATAAATAATTATACCATATTTAGATAGTAAGGTCAAGTATTTTTTGATTTTGCCAAAAAACGGAACAGAACAAGAATCGGCAAGTTAGTTGTTTTTTCTGCGATTTTCGGCAAATTTTGTTAGATATATTAATGTGCTTTCGTTAGATTTGTGTCTAACTTATTACATCTGTATCTAATTTTTCGCCGTATCGTTTTTATACTTTTCCAATTTGTTAAGTAATAATCAAAAAATTACGCCCGCGGAGATTTTTCGCCTCCACGGGCGTAATTTTTATTTACCTATATTTTCCTTTAATTTTTCGGCTCAAGACCGCACATTTTGAGGAGAGTTTCTTCATCTATGACGGGAATTCCGAGTTCGTTTGCCTTGGTCAGCTTCGAGCCGGCTTCTTCTCCCGCAACGACGTATGAAGTCTTCTTGGATACCGATCCCGCAGTCTTGCCTCCGCGCTCCTTGATAAGAGCAGAAGCCTCGCTTCTTCCCATTGTCGGAAGGGTTCCTGTAAGCACGAAAGTGAGGCCGGAAAGGCTGTCGTCAAGAGCTTTCGAGGTAGATTCCGTAAGCAATCCCGCATCGATAAGACGGCGGCAGATCTCGATATTTGCATCGTGCGAGAAGTAGTCGATGACGCATCTCGCGGTGATCTCGCCGAAGTCCTCGATAGCGCAAAGATCGTCAAAGGAAGCGTTCATACAGCCCTCAAGCGTTCTGAATTTCTTGGCAAGAGAAGCCGCGGCGACCTCGCCGATATTGCGGATTCCGAGGGCGAAAATCAGTCTTTCAAGTCCCGCGGACTTTGATCTTTCGATAGCAGAAATGAGATTGTTTGCGGAAAGATCCCCCATTCTTTCGAGAGATGCAACATCCTCAGATTTTAGCGTGTAGAGATCTGCGGCGTTCTTTATCAGATCGGCACTGATAAGCAGATCAACGATCTGCGGACCGAGTCCGTCGATATCCATTGCACCTCTTGATGCAAAGTGCTCGATCGAGCGCGAAAGCTGTGCGGGGCACGCGGAGTTGGTGCAACGGAGTGCTATTCCCTCCCCACTCGATTCGTCGCGGCTGACAGGCTCTCCGCAGGAAGGACAGGTCTCGGGCATTGAGAAAGGAAGCTCCGTTCCGTCGCGTTTTTCGGGCACAGCGGAAACGATATCGGGGATGATATCGCCCGCTTTTCTGACCTTTACGATGTCGCCGAGCATGATGCCTCGCTCAGCAATAAATTCCGAATTATGGAGAGTTGCTCGCGACACCGTTGTGCCCGCAAGACGGACGGGCTCGAGTTCGGCAATGGGAGTCAGCACGCCGGTTCTGCCGACTTGAATGGAGATTGAATTGAGCTTCGTTTCCTTGACCTCGGGCGGGAATTTATAAGCCGCCGCCCATTTCGGGGTCTTGACTCCCTCGCCGAGAACAGCACGGTCGGCGGTCGAATCAAGCTTGATGACGACACCGTCGATATCGTATTCAAGCGAGTCACGTAGTGCGCCGAGGCGATCGATATGAGATATTATTTCGCTCTCGGAGGACACACGGACACGCTCACCAATGACGGGGAATCCGAGGGCGGAAAGGCGGTCGAGCATTTCGGTGTGGCTTTCGGACGTGTGTCCGTCAAGCCATAGAGAACCTTCTTGAATATTGAATATAAAAATATCAAGTCTGCGCGATGCCGCCACCTTCGGGTCGAGCTGACGGAGCGATCCCGCCGCGGCGTTTCGCGGATTTGCCATCAAGGGTTTGCCCTCCGCCTCGCGCTTGGCGTTGATAGCTTCAAGCACGCGACGGGGCATATAGACCTCGCCGCGGACGGTGAACGTAAGCTTTTCGGGAAGGGTCAGGGGAAGCGAGAAAACCGTGCGCAGATTCTGCGTTACGTCCTCGCCGACCTGACCGTCACCGCGGGTGGCACCCTGAATAAATATTCCTTTTTCGTATTTTAATGCAACCGAAAGACCGTCGATCTTCGGCTCGACCGACCACGCGGTCTTGCCGATGACCTTCTCGACTCCCGCAATAAACGCGGAAAGCTCTTCGAAAGAGAAAACGTCGGAAAGCGAGTTCATGGTTGCGGCATGCGTGACCTTTTCAAATTTATCGAGAGGCGCACCGCCGACGCGTCTTGTGGGCGATGCGGGATCGAAGAATTCGGGATTCTCCTCCTCGAGCGCGAGAAGCTTATGATACATCAAATCGTAATCATAATCGGATATCTCGGGCGCGTCGTCAACGTAGTATTTTTTCGCGTGGTAAGCCACCTTCGCGCGGAGCTCGTCGAGCTCCTTTTTTATCTGTATTTTATCTGCCATATTTCGACACCTCATTTTTGCCATACAATTATATTATACCACTAAAAATGGGAAAAGTCAATCGAAAATCGTCTTCCGCATTTCTTTTCGTTGTTTTGCACAAATCCACAAAATTAACAAAGAAATTTTCAAAAACCTATTTATTTTGCACAAAAAATGTGCTATAATATAGATGTACCCAAGGAATTGATATTTCGAGGTACATAGATCCAATCAAGGAGGAAGAAAACATGAAAATCACCGTTGTAGGCAGACACATGAGCGTTCCCGCCGACCTGCAGGAACTCGCCGAAAAGAAGCTTGCGAAGCTTGACAAGTATTTCGCAACCGAGGAAAAGGCGACAGTCACCTTCAGCCGCAAGCGTAACCGTGAGAACATTGAGATCACGATCGCCGCGGCAAACACTCTGTTCCGCTGTGAAACCGATGATGAGACCTTCCGCAACGCAATCGACCGCGCAGTTGACACCATCGACCGCCAGATCCGCAAGAACAAGACCAAGCTCGAAAAGAGACTCCGCTCTCAGGGTGCGGCAGTTGCAAAGGGCATCACCGAGATGGCAGACGAGCTTTCCGAGGCTACCGATTTCGTGGTACGCCGCAAGGAATTCACACTCAAGCCCATGTCCGTCGAGGAGGCAATACTCCAGATGAATCTTATCGGACATGAGTTCTTCGTATTTGTTGATGACAAATCGGGCGAGACCTGCGTTGTTTACGCAAGACGCGACGGAGACTACGGTCTTATCGTACCCGAACATAAGGAATAAAATGATATTCGGGGTTGCCGCTTGGCAACCCCGAGTTTTTGTTTGTGCTGTCGGCTTCGCCGAATGATAATCTCGCTTCGCGAGAATGATAATCTGCTTCGCAGAATGATAATTCGCCCTGCGGGCGAAATTAAAGGTAATTTTCGCTGAGGCGAAAATTATTATTCGCCGTAAACTATGAGAAGCGTAATTCCCTTGCTGTCAAGGTAAACGGTCTGGCAGCCGCCGAGGGTGTTTCGGGTTGAGAACGTGACCGACCACATTTTATCCCAACCATCGCGCAGAACGGTTACGGTATCATATTCGACGGTACATTCGTTCTTTGCCCTCTCTATTGCCTCGGTGCTGTTTGTAACGGCTTGCTCGGACGTGTTCTTGAATCCTTCCGTTTTGACACCGGGATCGCCGGCTTTATACGTTTTGCTTATTCTGTCGAAAGAAAAACTTCCAAGTGAACTTTCCGGCACTATATATTTGAAAATGCATTCATTACACCGAACCGAATATTCGGTGATATCGGGGTCGCAACCGCTGCCGTCGATCACCTCTCGGAAGACGACGAGGTATTCGCCGGGAAGCAAGCCGCGGAGCTCTTCGATAGTGTCAAAGGAATATCCGAGCTCGTTATAATCGGTATCGTACACCTGCACTTTGGCGGTATAGAGATTCACGTTCACGGGCGGGTAGACCTGAAGATTGCCTTTATAGAAGATCGTGGGAAAATCGGTGTGATCTTCCTTATTTTTGATGATCTGCGAAACGCCGAAGCCGTCGTAAGACAGCGATCCTTCCTTTTTGTGCTCCTCGACCCAGAGCATACACTGGATCGGTCTTATGTCGAAATCCCCCGATTGAATCATTACACTGCTGTAATTATACTCCGATTTTTCGGCGGTCTTTGAGGGTACGGTCAGGCGGAAGAAATCGTCGTAATCGTACTGCTCGTACTCATTCGAATTAAGCGATCTTGTATCGTACTGCACCGAGAAGACTACGATATAATCACCGGCGGGCAGATAGTCGAGCTCTCTCAGCGAGGTATTGCTGTAACCGTTCAGCCGTTCCCACTCGAGATCGTATATTGCAACGCCTTGGATCTCGTTATATTCGGGAACTTCAACAGAGATGCCGCTCTCGCAGACCAACAGCGGGATCGTGGGGAGGAGATCTTTGTTTCCCCAAAATATACCAACACCCGTGCCGTCGCAGATCATTCCCGTTCCGTCTGCATACCAAGCCGATCCACCAACCAGCATTCTTATCGGCTTCACCGCCTCACCGCCCGCGCTGACAAGGATGGGGCTGTATTCGTATTCGGAATTTTCATTTTGAGAAGTAACGTCGGTGATGCGGAGAACGTTTTCAAACACACGGCTGTCTTCGCCGTACCAAAGCTTGACGCAATACTCCCCGCAATGAGCGCTTTCGGGAATCGGGAAAACGTAAGTATAACTTCCGATCCCGCCCTTTTCTACCGTCTGTTCCACAGCCTCATACTCCGGCATGATCTGGTGATCAAGCTTGCCGCCGTATTCCCCATCGTCGGTCAGAAAATAAAGCTCGATCGAGGGAAAATACAAATAAGTCTTCAGTTCTCTTCCCGAAATATTCATCACTATCGCATTGATCCTTATCTCCTCACCGCGACGGTAATCGGTTTTTGCGATCTCATAAGAAAACTCAAAGACCTGTTCACGCGGAGTGGCGTAATCCGGTAGGCCCTCGTCGAAGCAGGAAGAAAGCAGACCGACAATCATTATCAATGCAAGAAAAATCGATATCTTTTTCATTTTGTTACCTCACTATTAATTTGAAGCCTCCGGCATAGTAATACTGATAACGTCCTCAAAAACAACCGACTCAGAGTTATAGGAAAGGAGAACCGTGTAAGAGGTACCTTTCACGTCATCCGGAAGACGGAATCTGTACATAGTGGTGCGGTTGCCTCCGTTCTTGATCGTGTGAGTTCTTATATCCTCTGCCCAAGGAACGGGATCATATTTGAGTTCGCCGCCTATCTCACCGCTTTCGGTCTGCCAATACAGTATCAGCGACGCCATGAATGCGGAAGACGAGCCGGTATAAACGTGATCTTCTTCCGAAACGTTGGTAACCTTAGCATACAAATAAATATCGTCACCGGGGTGATACTCGGTCTTTTCAACCGTGAAGGAAAAAGAAAACTTATCCGCACGTTTTTCAAATTCAATAAGCTGTTGAATTTCCTCAACGTTCTCTGTTACGGGCAGAGTATCTGTAACGTCTTCTGTTTTGCTTTCCGGTACAGTATCCGAAGCATATTCGGTTAAGTTTTCGGGCATATCATCATTGACTTTCATACAAGAAGAAAACAGACCGACGAGCATTATTAATACGAGAATAATTGATAATTTTTTCATCACGTTCAACTCCTTACTATAAGCTTGAAAACGTTTTCCCAATGCGATTTCCAATAATCCTGCGGATCGTCGACCTCTCCGCTTTGATATTCCGAAAAGACTACAAGATATTCGCCTGCCGCGAGGGAAGAAAGTCCTTCGAAGCCGCCGTCGTATTCAATCATTTGGTAATTGAGATCATAGAGCTTTACGTTTCCGTATGTTATGTGGGTAGGAACGTATTCCTCTACTTTTTCGTTCAGGACAAGCACGGGAAAATCATTCGGGTCGGTTTCGGGATCGCCGAAAAGATAATAAACACCGTCACCGCTTCCCGACTCTTGCATCTCGCCGTTTACATAATGCGAGCCGCTCAGCATGCACTGTATCGGATGAATGCCTTCTTTACCGCTCGCTACGGTTATCAGGCTGTAGCCGTATTTTTCATTTTCGTTCTGTTCTGCATGGCGAATTACGGTTATAGCCTCGTCGAAGACTCTTGAAGCATCTTCATATCCGAGTCTGACTGTATATTTACCGATGCGGGCATCTTCGGGAAGTGAGAATTCAAACGTGACACTTCCGCTTTCGCCGTTTTTGATCCTGTGCTTCGACGGTACATCGGTCGTCGAGGGAATGGGAAAATGTTCAAGCGGCTCGCCGAGACTTCCGTCATCAAGAACAGGATTAAGCCAAACGTAGGGTCTGTAATCGCTTGAACATCCAACGTAAGTATAAGTTCTGCCTGAGATATTGGTTACTTTTGCCGTTATCTTCACAGTTTCGCCGACGAGATAAACAGCGCGGTCACTTTCGTAAGTAAGTTCAAATTCATAACCGCCGGAGCAGGAGGGAAACATCGTGATTATCATCATTAATGCGAGAAAAATTGATACCTTTTTCATTTCATCAACTCCCTTCACCTTTATAGACGGAAAAATGAGCAAAAAGTTCCATAGTTTTCGAATTTTTTCAATTTTATTTTACTATATTTTTGTTCTGGTGTCAATAGAAATATCAATATTGAAATGTACTCCTCGGAGTCTGTACTGTATAAACGACATTCCACATATAAAGTTTGACCGCTGAACCGGCTTTGCAAGTAGAAATATATCATTATATTTTTGATTGCGTCATTACTTTCTCAATTTCTCTTGCATTTTTACTAAAATTATAGTATAATAATTACAACTATAAATCCGCAAGGAGTACATTATGAAAAAGGCAAGATTTATAACCCATCCTTCGCTCGTGGGAAACACGCACGAGCATCCTTGGAAAAATATGAAATTCAACAGCTACGAGCGCGATCTCGAGCCGGGTAAGGGTCTTCTCAACCTGCTTTGCGAGTTTGCGCCCGAGCCCGGACGTGCTGTCGAGAAGATCACACTCCGTGCCACCGCTCTTGGTATCTTCGACGTCTTCGTCAACGGCGCGCGCGTCGGTCACGAGATCGACGGCATTCCCACAGCGGACGAATACAAGCCCGGTTGGACCGACTACCGCAGCCGCGTATTCGAATACGAATACGACGTCACCTCGCTCTGCAAGGAAAACAACCGCATCGTAGCCGAGGTTTCCCCCGGTTGGTGGACGGGTCGTATCTCCTTCGGATTCTACGGCTTCAAGCCGATGGCGTTCGCGGGCGAGATCGAGATCGAATACGCCGACGGCGAAAACGATATCATCGCGTCGGGCGAGGATTGGAAGGCATCCATCTGCGGTCCCGTTATGTTTGCCGACATTTGGGACGGCGAATACTACGACGCGACCGTGCCCGAGCCCTCTATCGCTCCCGAGGCGCACGAATGGGTAAACGCGATCCACTTCACCGATTGCACCTGCGAGATCGTTCCCCTTGTAGGTCCCGCTATCAGACCGCGCCACGAGCTTCTTCTCCGCCCCATTTCGGCTGTTTGCCATAACGGCACCATTCACGACGGCTCGGAATACGGCGAGATCAACGTGCTCTCCAAGAGTGTCGGCGACTGGTGTGAACAGACAAGACTTGAATTTGGCGAGGCTCTGATCCTTGATATGGGTCAGAATATGGTCGGCAGACCGATCCTTATGTTCAAGGCTCCCCGCGGCACCAAGATCACCGTTTACTTTGCCGAAATGCTCAACGACAGCGGCGATCCCGCGCGTGGAAACGACGGACCCAAGGGCAGTATGTACATCAAGAACTACCGCTCGGCTACCGCGCGCCTTGTTTACGTCGCATCGGGCAACGGAATCGAAACATACTTCCCCACCCATTCCTTCTTCGGATTCCGCTATCTTGAGATCCGCGCCGACAACGATATCGACGTTCTCTCGGTTGCGGGCGAAGTCATCTGCTCCGAATTCACCGAGACCGGCGATTTCTACTGCGACAATCCCGAGGTCAACCGCCTCTATTCAAATATCGTATGGGGTATGAGAGGAAACTACTTCTCCGCACCCACCGACTGTCCTCAGCGCGACGAGCGTCTCGGCTGGACGGGCGACACGCAGATCTTTGCGGGCGCGGCGGCGTACCTTGCCGACATCCGTTCCTTTATGCACAAGTGGCTCGGCGACGCGCGCGACTCGCAAGTGGGTTTTGACGGCGCGTACTGCGACGTTATCCCGCGTGTCTTCACCGGCAACAACGGCAACGCCGCTTGGGGCGACGCCTGCCTTATCGTTCCGAACAAGCTTTACGAAATGTATAACGATACCGCGATCCTCGAGGAGCATTTCGACTCGATGGAATACTATATGCAGTATCTCGAGCAATTTGGTCTTGAAGGGCCCAACACCGCTTACGGCGACTGGCTCAACTACGACGTGACCGACAAGCGTTACATCGCGGTCGCTTACTACGCATACGACGCTTCTCTTATGAAGAAATTCTGCGAGATCCTCGGCAAGCCCGAGCGTGCGGCATATTACGCAGAGCTCCGTGAGCGCATCGTTTCGCACTTCAGATGCAGATATATCGAGGACGGCGATCTCAATATCAAGACCCAGACCGCTTATCTGCTCGCGCTCGCGTTCGACCTTGTTCCCGAGGAAGACCGTCAGGCCTATATCGACAGACTCGAAAAGAAGATCGTTGACAACGATTACACCCTCTCGACCGGATTCGTCGGTACGGGTATACTCAATCAGACTCTTGAAAAGCTCGGTCTGCATTCGCTTTGCTATTCGCTCCTGCTCCAGACCCGCGACCCCAGCTGGCTCTACTCCGTCCGCCAGGGCGCGACGACCGTTTGGGAGAGATGGAACTCCTACACCCTCGAGCGCGGATTCGGCGACGTCGGCATGAACTCCTTCAACCACTACGCTTACGGCGCGGTTGCCGAATGGCTATATTCCGGCATGTGCGGAATCAAGCCCGACCCCGAGGTTCCCGGATGGGAGCACTTCTTCCTCGCTCCCACTCCCGATATGAGAAGCGACGACGAGCTTCCCGAGGGACAGAAGCGCATCACCACCGCGCGTGCATCCTTCGACTCGGTTGCAGGACACATTGAGAGTGCTTGGGTAGCCGTTGACGGCAGATTCGAATACAGCTTCATCATCCCCGAGGAGAGCGCCGCAACCGTTTCTCTCGTTTCGGGATCCGACAGCTTCAAGATCAACGGCGTTGATTTTACGCTCGAAGAAATGAACGGAAAACGTCAGGGCGATCGCATCCTCTTCCCGCTTTCCGAGGGCGCTTATACCATCGTTATCGCTTAAATTACCCCAAAAATCGAAAATATGTCTGGAATTTTACAAATTATCACGAGAAATTCATAAATTCATCTTGACAACTTTCGATTTCCGTATTATAATATGTATTGTCGCTTTTTATGCCGTTTTATGGGAGGATTCAAAAATGCTTATTGATCTGTCTGCAATACTGCGCGGTGAGATCCGCGAGCTTGAGATAGACGGCGAGATCTTCCCCGACGCCGCACCCTACGGAATCGAGTATCTTCCCGGTGCCCGTATCTCGGGCAAGGTGAGCGGAAGCGCGGGCCTGGTAACTCTTACCTCGCGCGTGACCGTGCCCTACCGTGGAGAATGCGCGCGCTGTCTTGACCCTGTTGAGACCGTGCTCGAATTCGATTTCGACCGCACCATCGTAACCGAGGGAACTATCTCGGACGATGTGCTTGAAGAAAAGGCTGACGAATACCTCGTAGTTAAACGCGGTATCCTTGAGCCCGACGAGGCGATCATTGAGTCGATTTTCCTTGAGCTACCGTCAAGGCTTCTCTGCTCTCCCGATTGCCGCGGTCTTTGCCCCAAATGCGGAAAGAAAATAACCGGCGACGAATGCGGATGCGCTCCGCGTGAGATCGACCCCCGCTGGAGTAAGCTGAAAGAGCTGCTCGATGAGGACGACGAATAAAGCGCAAAAATTCTAGTAAATCTTTTTTGTAGAAATATAGGAGGTGTAGGTTATGGCAGTACCGAAGAGAAAAACATCCAAAGCTCGCAGAGACAAGAGACGCGCTAACTGGAAGCTCGTTACTCCCGGTCTTGTAAAGTGCCCCAACTGTGAAGCACTCATCAAGCCCCATCACGTTTGCCCCGAATGCGGCATGTATGACGGCAAGGAAGTAATCGCTAAGAAGGAAGCATAAGGCTTACCCGAGAAAATACCGTATCTTCGGCAAGTCCGATGATGCGGTATTTTCATTTAGGCAATTGTAAAACTGAAAAAACGGAGAAAAGAATGAAAAAGAAAATTATCAGCCTTTCGGCTTTACTTATTATGTGTTGCATGATGTTCACGTCATGTATCACATCAATGTTCGGCGAAGCGGGCATCACGCAGAAGCCGGAAACCACTAACCGTCCCGGTATCGGCGAACTTACGGGGCCCGAGGAGACCACGGCATCCGACGAGCCCGTGTTCGGCTCTAAACCCAGCTATGCTTCGGTAAACCTTGCCGATCACATCAAGGTCGACTACAAGGGACTGACTATCGAATCCGATTACCTTCCTCCCGAAATCACCGATAATGTACTGAACGGTAATCTTGCCGCGCTCTTGGACTACTACAGCTCGGGCGGAGAGATCGACTGCAGCTACACTCTCGTCACCGAGGGCGTTGTTGAGGAATGGGATTACGTTGAGATCTCCTTCGTCGGCAAGCTTGACGGCGAAGTATTCGAGGGCGGCTCATCCACCGAAAACGTCGCCATGATCGTCAACGATCACGACAGCGGCTATATCCCCGGCTTTGCATCGGGTATCATCGGCGCGAAGATCGGCGAGACCGTGAACGTTCCCGTAACTTTCCCCACCGATTACGTCGAGACTCTTGCGGGAAAGGAAGCCATTTTTGAGATCACCGTTTACGGAAAGAGAGTCTTTGACGTCAAGGATGAGCATATCGAAAAGCTTACCGGCGGCGATTACAAGAATCTCGCGGATTTCATGGTATATTATAAGGAATATCTCACATCTCTTTACGAATCCGATCTTCTGTCCGGCGTAAGCGATAAGATTGCTGAAGCGCTTATCACAAACTCGACCGTTTATTCCTATCCGAACGAACAGTATCTTTACTACTATCAGTCAAACGTAAACTATATGACTCTTCAGGCTGAAAAGCTCGGCATGACCTACGAGGCATATATGACCGCAACGGGCGAAAGCGACGATACTCTCCGTGAATTGGCAGAAAAGTCCGTACTTGAAGATATGGCGATCTACTATGTTCTTGAGGCAGAAGGCAAGACCTACACCGACGAAGAATATAACGCGGCGCTTGACTATTACGTAAATTACTACAATAGCATGGGATACGGATACGACCGCGCTTCGATCGAAGCTATGTTTGAGTATTACTACTATCCAGGTTATCTGCGTTATCAGCTCAACCGCGAACGTGTGATTCAGATCATATTCGATGCGGCAAATATCGTTGAAGCTAAATAAAACAAAATAACAGCAGGTGGGATTTGGCGACCCCCGGTA
>JAZSLM010000017.1:0-22529 GCA_045535375.1 Eubacteriales bacterium | reverse complement strand
CCTGCAAGAAAAAACGATGTCATCCTGAGGTGGCGTCCGCAGACAGCCTGCCGCCGAAGGATCTCGTGCCGCCCCCCATTTACAAGGGGCGGCGCGGTGCCTGCACGTTGGAGTTTGATGTGAGTAACCGTAAGACTAAAGTCAAACCGCTTTGTTAGCTCATATTAAAGTCAACATAAACAAAATCACTGTGTAATTTTGGAACTATACAGTGATTTTACATTTTCACATATATTTAGTTTTTTGGTGCAGTGCAGACCACTTCGCCAGCACCGCGACGCGCAAAGAACAATTTGCGCGTCACGAGCTCCTTCGGGCGTATATGCCTGCGTGCACGCCTTCAGGATGACATCGTAAGTGATGAAGGGGGGGCTGCGCCCCCTTCACCACTGCTTGATTGTGCAATTTGACAGCTTAAGCGTTGAAAATGCTCTTTTCGAGAATAATGACTCCCTCCGGATGCAGACCTTTTCCAAGCTCATGTGTATGCATTTCTTTTATAGTCCAGCCGTTCTCAAGATATTCGTTAATCTTATTCGCACTTTCTTGCCAGCAGAACTGAAAATACAGAACTTTTTGCTTTTTTACGGTCTTTTTTATACCGAGTAATTCGTCTACCGTTGTTTCAAAATATGATGCAATTGCGGGAAGCAATGTAATATCGGGATAAGACGATGAGTTTTCCCAACGGCTGATTGCTTGCGGCGAAACTCCGAATACTTCGGCGGCCTGCTCCTGTGTTATTTGCTTGTCCTTGCGTAAAGCCTTGAATATTTCCGAAAATGTAGCCATAATATTCCTCCGTTTGTGGTTTGACTATATTATATCATTATTCTTGTATGATTTGAAATCGGAAAATGAGAATTCGGGTCAAGCATTGGTTGAATTTGCAGTAGATCTTAAAATACCAATTCAAACAAATCTCCAATATGGTCGCCGTAGATACAGCGGTCGCCGTAAAAATCGATCAACTCGGCTTCGTCGGTGTATCCGGCATCGAAAAAGTCGAAGTGAAGGATCTGACGCTTTTCTTCGGTGTCAATTATGCGAAGCGCGGGGTGTATCTTCTCGCCGAAGCCCTCTACCGAATAAATCTTACCCTCTCGGCAGACTGCGCCTTGCACATAATTGTGATATGGCGTGTCGAAGTATTCCTTGATCATATCGGCTGTGAGGATGACCTCACGAACGCCTGAAGCACCGATATCACCGTCCGCAAGCTTCGGAAGATCAAAGGCGAAATATCTCGTTTGCATTGCGCCGTCGCGCATAACGAACGCCCAAAGCCGATTCCTGTCGGTGTCAACGACAAAGTTGCCGTATGGGCGTTTGTCCTCAACGTCACCCGATGATCTCCAAAGCTCGCGATCATCGGTAAAGCCTATTTTGATAAGCTGAACGAGCGTTGTGGAAAAAGTTTTACCCTCGCGCGTGATTCGGTAAACGCAGCAAACGCCGACCTTCTTGTCCTCGGTTTTGGCGTAATTGTTGTAGACGTTGCTGTAAAGCAGGGGAAATTCATCGCCCTCCGCGAAAAATTCGCTGCCGAAGGTGACGGAATTGCTGTGCGGAACGATCAGCCCCGACTTGTCAAGCGTGAATTCCGCAACGGGCGACGGCTCACCGTCGAGCGCCGTCATATCATAGACCGAGCATCCGCCCTTTGAAGAAAAGCGGAACAGGAGATCCTTATATATCGCGCCGTCCTGCCCGCCGATGATCTTTGCAAGTTTTGTGATTTTCATTTTTATGTCCTTCTTTTATTTCAAATATTCCAGAAATGAATTGTCGTAGGTGCATTTTTCGAAATGGTTGTAACTTGAGGAATCAGTTTCCACATAGTTATATATAGAGAAATTGCCATCCAAGAAATGCATCTCCTCGGGAGTGACCGTATAAGACGAGTGCTCTTCGATGAATTCAAGCTCACCCATTGTGTAGACGAAAACCGCGGTGCGGTTTGCTTCGTCGAGCATAACGTACTCGAGAACCTCCCACTTTTCGCCGACCTCGCGCCATTGCAGAATATAGGTTGGAAGCGAAAAATGATCGGTATCGTAAATAAGTTTTAGTGATCCCGCATCGGTCTGAACCTCAAAATTTGCCAGTCTGTCGGCAAATGCAGAGTAATTTTTCGCATCAAGCTCGCAGGTGAAATAGATCGCGTATCCGTCAACGTCCATCAAAGGCGTCCAATGAAAATAGAATTCTTTAAGAGTTGAAGGTGTTTCGCGAGGAAACAGTATCAATTCCGAATTGTATAAATACTCGCCGAAACCAAGCAGATTTTCCTGTCCTTCGTGGGTATCGGTGTGCTTTTTCCAATCCTTAAATATGCCGTCGTACATATACTGATAATCATCAATATCGGTTCGTTCTTTGGCACAAGAACAAAAGGAGAGAAGTAAACAGGCTGATAGAGTTAAAATAAACAGTTTTTTCAAGTTGATGGCTCCTTTAATATGAAATTAAATGTAGGCGAAACAGGTGTGTTCGCACTCTCAAAATCAGCCTTCCCCGGTGGGGGAAGGTGTCACGAAGTGACGGATGAGGCGCCAATAAGATATTGTTTTTCGCGCCAGCGAAAATCTTCCAAAAGATAACCGCACGAAATGCTTTGCATTGACTAAACCAAGTGCGAACCGATATGCATCAGTTTTGACTTTATTTATCATTAGGATGTGATTTTTCAGATGGCAATTCGGGAAGATTTTCTCGCTTCGCTCGAAAAACAATATCTTAATAAAACGCCTCATTCACCACTTCGTGGTTCCCCTTCCCCTACCGGGAAGGCATAGTTCGCCTTGCGGCGAACAGCTGGCTCTAACGAGCTGCAGTTGTGAGTGCGAACATATGTTGTTCGAACGCCTATGTATTATGTATAAAGAAGATACATAGATAGAAATGTAAGTGCCGTACCACCGATCAAACAAATTGCAGTAAATAAATGACCTAAATATTGGTGTATCCAAGCTGCTACAATATTAAATAATCCAGTACCGACAATAAATGCACCGACTAGTCCTAAAATAATTAACCACTCGTTTGGCGCGGGATTAATAAATACCACATAAGCAATATAGATTATTTGCGGAATCATCAAAGCAGCGATTCCTATCAGACAAAGAATCTTATATCCGATCGGGTGCAGAACTTTGAAATCTTCATCTGCCGCCGGCGAGAAATACTCCCATTTATTTTTGGGAGCTTTATTTGAAAAATAAGGATTAACTTTGTTGATAAACGGGAAATACTGTTTGCCGTATTTCTTTTGAAACGCCTTTAATTCTGAACGAAAAGAGTATAAATTCCTATTTTGTATGTATATTTCCGGAAGATTATGTATTGCATCCGCGAAATCGAAAATCTTTTCAGTATTACCTTCGTTAATAATATTGAACAATGTATCGATGCAGTATAACAGTATTTCCTTTTCTTGTCCTTTTGATTGTTTGCTGATTAGTTTTTTTGCTGATTTGATATTTGCGATTGCATTTTCATATCTTTCTTTATCATTATTTTGATTACAAAAACGTATTGCGGCGAAGGAGCTTTGCAATGCTTCATAAAATGAATGATCCATAATTATATATCAACTTCCAAAAGGTTAAAACTCAATCTCCATCCCATCCCACGCCACGATCATACCGTACTCCGCCGCTTCTGCTGCGAGCTCGTCGTGGGTGCGGTCTACGAGGTGGCCGATGTGGCTGAGGATGAATTTGGTGTTTTCGTTTGCGTTGCCATTCGCGCGGAGCATTTCGGCGGTTTCGATGCACCAATCGAGGTCCATATGCGATTTCGTGATCTGCGCGCCGCGGCGGAGTGTGCAGTCCATTGAAACGAGATCGAATACGATTCCCGAATCCTTTATCCACTCGATCGCGTCGGAATGGAAAAGTCCCGTATCGTGCGCCCAGAGGATGCTTTTTCCGTCCTTTTCGATGACGAACATCATCGGCTCGAGTGCCTTTACGTGACGCGCGCGGAGGGGCGTGACCTTATAGTCGAGGATATCGACGGGTTTATAGTATTCAAGCGTGTGGACCTCGGCAAGCGTCCAAGCCTTCGGGTCGCGGGTACCTGCGGCGAAATCCGCCTTGTGCTTTTCGACGGTAGCGCAGACGTTTTTGCCCGACGCCTCGCTGAGATAGAAATTGACGGGCTCGGTCATACCGCGCACGCGGCTGAAAAGGTCGCTTGTGAAAAAGTGGTCGTGGTGATTGTGTGTGACGAGAACGTGACGCACCTTTCTCATATCGAGTCCGGCAAATGCGCAGTGATGAAAAGTGTCGACGGAGAGGTCGATCGCGAGCTGTCCGTCAAGCAGAGCCATCGAGCGCGTTCTGATGTTCTTACCGCCGTTTTCGCGCGCGTGACGGCAGATGCGGCAGTCGCAAAATACCTCGGGCAGACCGTAGCCCGCGCCTGTTCCGTAATACTTAAGCCTCATTTTTTAATTCCTTTCAGCGAAATATTCTGCCACGTGACGGCAGTTCAGGATCTTTTCGACGATCTGACCCTTTGAAAAATAATAGTGATTTGACGCCTCGTAGCCGATGGCGGCGTTTTGGTTCATCTGCGCGAGCATAAGGCGCGCGGTCCTTTCCTCCGACTCGGCGAGAGCCTTTGCATCGGCAAAACGCCTTTCGTCGCGTGCGCGGATAAAGCGTATCTGATCGTAGGATGATTTGAAAATACAGTATGCCGCGCGTGCCATGACGGCAACTTCACTATCGTCGTTTTCGTCGATCAGCTCAAGTCCCTTTTCCCAACCGAGGCAGAGCTTGCGGAACTGATCCTCAAAAATATCGACGGGGTAGACCGAGCGCCACTGTTCAAGGTCATCATAAGCGAAGCAGGTCATCGTTGCATTGTAACCCGTGGGTGTCCCGAAGAGAAGATTCGAGGGGCCTGCGTTCTGCGGACCTTTATAAAGCGTGCTCATATGGAATGGGAATTCGCGGAAAGCCTCGGCGAAGAGCTTTTCGGCTTCATTCGCGGGCGGATTTTCGTCTGTATTTTCATAAAAATACTTTGCCGCTGTCGCAATATTGTTGCAGGGGTAGCCGCCGAGCGTCCAGCTCAGCAACAGATGCTCGACACCCTCTTCACGCAGAGCGCTGATATGGTCGTCGATCAGCGGAGAAACGGGGATGGCGGGGATGGTTGACGCCTCCCAAGTGGTGCTGATCTGCACCTTCGCGCCGACTTCAAGTCCGCATTCCTTCGCGACTTTCCATTCTCTTTTGGCTTTTTCACCGGGACCGGGAATGCTCATTGAATAATCAAGCACACGCCCCTCGACGCCGCCGATGTTGAACGGAACGTCAAGCTCGCTTTGCGAGAGCAGGATGACTTCTCTCGAAAGTCGGCGTATTATTTCCTCGTTGTATCCTCTCCACGCCCAACTCCACGCAAAGACTTTGATGTCGGACGAAACGCTGTGCGCTGCGTCGGCAATTGTATTGATAAGCTCCGCGATGACTTCGGGCGCGCTTCTCTTACTGCATCGCGGGCAGGTGCATTCGACGTTGTTATCGCCCGAATGTGAATAGCAGTTGGTCAGGTTTTCCGATCGTGTGATCATGAAAAAACCGCCGATGAGAGGAACCTCTCGGCATATTTTTTTGATAGAATCGCGGATATAGTTTCGAACTTTTTCGGTCGAAGTGCAGAGAGATGCACCCTCACTTCTGATGTGACCGCGAATGTCGGGGTGCTTTTCAAAGAAAGAGAGGGGCATATAACGAGGCTCATTTATGTAAAGATAGAGTTTTATGCCGTATTTGGCAAGCCGTTCCGTCATCGCGCGCATACGGGCAAGCCGTTCTTCGTGTCCTGCGGAAATTGACGGCTCGAAAGGAAATTCAACGAGTCCGGAGAGCATTCCCTGCGTCCAGATACCGCCCACGCCGAGATCGCGGTAAGCCTCGAGCTGTTCGTCGGGCAGATAGACCTCGCTCGGTACGTCGAAGGCGTGCTGATAAAGCCCCGAAAAGGCGTAGATCATTCTTGTTTTGAAAACTTCCTTGCCCTTGCGGTTTATTTTGGGTACGCTATATTCAAATTCAAATGCCCGTTTGCCCGAAATATCAACTGTCTGCATCAAATCCTTGATCTTGGCAGTCACTTTCTTTTCCGCATCGGTCAGCTCACGCCAGTGGACGGGCTCGCAGACGGGCTTATGCTGCAGTTTTACGTCAAGGAAATCTTCCTCTTTGAGAATGAGCGCGAGCTCTTCCTCGGTCATCTCAAGCAGCTCGAGCAGCTGTGAATAGGGCAGAATATGCCACATACGGCGGATGATCGTGATATATCCGCGCTCGAGCCAGATATTGCCGGGATCATAATCCGGAAGACCCATTTCTTCCGCCGCACGGACGACGTTTTCTTCGGTAGTTCCTAGGATCTTCGCAATTTTACCTGCGGGGATATATTCGTAAGCTCTGAAAATGAAAGCCTGAGCTTTTGTCGGAAAATGAGGAAGGTCAATCGCTTTTTTGCCTTCTTTAGGTAATGTAAATACCATATCTATACCGCCTTCTTAAAAGAGTTTTATCTCCGAATACCCGATGTATTTTTCGATGGGTTCCTTTTGTCTGCCGTAAAGCCCGCCCGATGCCTTGACGATTTCGGCGATGCGGTCGGCTTCTTGTCGTGCGAGGTAGTAAAGACGCTTGGCGCAGGAATCGGTTACGGTTTTGAGAACTTCCTTTGCATCGTCGGGCTTGCCGGCCTTTACGAGCCTTTTGGCAAGTGCTTCACCTTGTATGGCAAGATCTTCAAAGGCCCGACTGATATTTGTAAGCTCGTATCTTACATTCGAGCCGAAGCGTTCTTCGTCGACCGCAACGAGCAGTGCGAGGCGTTTTACCTGCCACCAGAGCGAGTTTTCGTCGAATTTCTTCTCGCCGATCTGCATTATTTCGGGAAGAGCGGTCACGTAAACCGGGATATACGCCGAAAGGCAAGCCTGCGCGGGCGCATAGCGTGCTATTACTCCGAGGTCCTCGTCATAGCGTGCGAGAAGAGAGGAAGAAGTTTCGCTGTTACCCCAATCGCAGAAATGCATGCAGAGTGATACGAAGGTTGCGCTCGTTGCGCCGAAGCGCGGCGCGATGAGTTCATCCTCGTGGTGATCTCGGAGAATCGCAGATAGAGTGGAGAAATCGTGGATCTTACTCTGCGAGAGCAGCTTGTTCGATCTGCGGTATCTCTGTGTTCCGCCGGCGAGATTCGGCACGTGTCCCGTGTACGCCTTTGCAAAATCAAATTCCTCACCCGGCGAGATCCAGCGTTTTTCGCGCGCGATCTTTTCAAGATCTTCGGACGACATATCGAAATCCTTGCCGATTGAGTAGCAGTTCGATACGCCCTGCAGATCCTTGATCTCGCGCGCGACCCACTCGCGTCCCGCGGTTTCGAGAACCCAGCATTCGCTCTTGTCCGCAAGAATGAAGGAGTTTTCGTAGTATCTGGTCTTAAGCATACTCGCGCTTGCTTTCTGTCCGTATTGTTTAAGGAGCGTTGTAATGACTTCGATCGCCTCGCGCGCGGTTGCGGCTCTTTCGAGACCCAGGCGGAGAAGATCCATTCCGAGAAGACCGTCCTCGGTTTCTGCCTCCATACGCGACCACTCGGCTTCGTTGCCGATGATGAGACCCATCTCGTTGTAACCCATCTCGAATCCCCATATCCAATAGGGGCGCGAGCCGACGACGGCGTAGGTCTTTCTGACTTGTGGAATATCGAGGTAGGTGGTATGCAATATTGCTCCTTCGGGGTACTCTTTGGCTTCATAAAAGCAAAGAGGCTGGGGTTCTCCCGTAGGGCGGTCGCTGTTTTTTGCGAGGATATTCTGCCCGTATTTTGAGCAAGATGCGTTTATTACCAAAGTGTCACATGAATACATAGCTTTTCTCCTTTATTTAGCTTCAAAGCAGTATAGATTTCCGTAGCTCCAGTTGTAGTCGCTGCCCTTGTGGCGGTCGAATGTCAGCCAGAAGTATCTTGTTCGCGATCCGAGCTTTATCGGCATCAGCGTGCCCCAACCGCGGAAACCGCCGTCGGGGTAGTCGAAATTCGGAGCGCTCATTCCGTGCTTGCCGTAAATGCGGTAGTCGGAAGTTGCGTGGAAATCATTTCCGCAGAGAAAATATTGTTTGCCGTTTACCTTGACGAACGAACCGCCCGTCTCCGCGCCGTCGCGGCCCTTGCCGATGCATTTGTAGCCCTCGAACGGAGAATCCGATTTAAAGAAGAAGTAGCGGTAGTTCTTTATCGCGGGATCGCGACGGCATATTGCCATCAGCCAACGTGAGTTTTCCTTGTCATAGAAGAAATCGGGGTCTTCGTCGCCGGCGAAGGTGAGAAATTCATCTATTGAAGCGTTATCGTCTGCTTTTTTCATCAATTCAACGTCAATGACGTTCACACCGAAGCGCACGTCACCGTCAAAGACAGAATGCGCGAGTATATGACCGTGTGAGAAAGCGCAGACCCAGAGGTACCAAAGCTTCTCCCCGCGGTGCCAAAGCAGAGAAGCGGCTACGTCACCGCACCACTTTCCGTCGCCACAGTCGTAAAAGAGTGCGCCCGTCAGCTCAAATTCGGCAGTTCCGGGGATCCAGGAGAAAATGCCTTGAAAAGCTCCTGCCTGCATACGGATCGATGCCGTGATATATGCTTTGCCGTTTTCGATCATTATATCACCGTTTTCGTAGCGAATGGGTCGCATATCGGCGATGGACGTGCCGTTGTCGATATAAAAGCTTACCTCGCTGACTTCTGCTTTTCCCGCAACAAATAAAGCAGCTCGGCTTTCAGAAAATTCGGCATAGTCGTTTGAATTTTTGAAGGCATCTTCGGCGAAGGTTACGAAAAATTCCGCTTTGCCGTTTTGCTTGAAATAAACGTCAAAAGCCCCCGGGCGGCAGCTTACGATCATTGTGATCCCGTCGCCCGAAAGAGAGGGAAGGGCGAGTTCTTCTCTGTGTTCTCCGCAAAGATAGCGGAGATTATCTCTTGACATTGCAATTTCCGCCTGCTCGTCGGGTAGAACGAATCGAAAACCCGCCTCTCCGTCTTTGACTTCGGCACTTATTTCGTATGTTGCATAAGGGAAAAACTGTCCGATAAGACGGCAAACCGAGCCTTCGAGCACACCGTAGCGGTTGCATTCAACATATTCAAGACAGTCATCAGATTTTAACAAAACGGGATAAAGATCGCCCCGCGTGTCGGTCACGAAATCCTTGTAAAAGGACATCTCTCCGAGCTTGATTTTCAGATTTTTATACATAGAAAGCGAGAATTTTCGCTTGAATTCAGCGCTTAAAAGATCTTTCATGGTTAATACCGCCTTTCTGTCATTATTTTAACACAAAAATGAATAGGTGTCAAGGAAATCATTTCCCGATCGAGCTTTTGAACTCCTGCGGGGTCATTCCCGTGTGTTTTTTGTAAAGTCTGAAGAAGTTTGAGTAGTTCTTGAATCCCGCGGCGAAGCAGGCGTCGGTCACCGGGTCGCCACGGCGGATGAGGTCGTTGACGAGGTGGATGCGGCGCAGAGCGAGATAATCGTGCACCGTGATACCGACCTGCTCGCGGAAAAGGTGGCAGACGTGGTATTTGCTGTGATAAAACCTGTCGGCGACGTCTGAAAGAGAAATGTCCTCCGAATAGTGGGTGTTAAGGTATTGCAGAATTTCGAGTATAAGCTCATTTTCGATGCGGGGCGATTCGTCGGTCGGCTCGCGACCGTCAACGGCTTCGCTTATTGCGGCAAGAAGTTCGATGACCTTACAGCGCAGAAGTATCGGATCGGCGCGTCCATTTCCCGAAGCGCGGGATAGGATATCCTTCATAAGAAGGTCGCCGCCGATCTCTCGCAGACGGTCGGCGCGGAGAATGTTGCCGACACCGCGCTGTCTTCCGTAAAAGGCGTCCCAAAGTCCCGTGTCCTGAATTCCGAAGCCGTCAACGATGCTTTCGCTGATATGGAGCGATATGCGCTCGAATACTTCATCGTCGGATATGGTACAGCTGTGAAGCTCGGTGGGATTGAGGATTATCATATCTCCCGCGCCGAAGGTGTAGAGGCGTCCCTCGATCCTTATCTCGCCGTGTCCGCGCAGAAAGAGAAGGAGTATGAGCGAGGTATCGTAGTGAAATTGCGCCATAAGCGCGTAACTCTCCGCGTATCCGACCGTGTGATGCACGCGGCAGCATGGATCGGAGTCGTAGCATATTCTGGTCAGGCTTTCGCTCATTTTGTCCTCCCGATTGGAATTAATTTGATTACAGCAATATTATACAACAAATAAACAAAATTGGCAATAGTATTTTGAAAATTGTTGATATATAATAAAAGAACCATATTATTGAGAGGTACTACAAGATATGAAAGAATACTTGTATGACGTTGCGATAGTCGGCGCGGGTCCTGCGGGTCTTGCGGCGGCTGTTTCCGCCAAGCAGAACGGCGCGGAGAAGGTCGTTCTGATCGAGCGCGATATCCGCGCGGGCGGAATTCTTCAACAGTGCATTCACGCGGGCTTCGGTCTGCAGTATTTCGGCGAGGAGCTGACGGGCCCCGAATACGCCGAGCGTTTTGCGGATAAGGCAAAGGATGAGGGCATCGACCTTCTGACGGAAACCACCGCACTTGAGATCCGCGAAAAGACACTCGTTTGCGTAAACACGAGCGGTGTCGTTCACATTCATTTCGGCGCACTTGTCCTTGCGATGGGCTGCCGCGAGCGCACCCGTGCAAATCTCGTCATTCCCGGAAGCCGTCCCTCAGGCGTTTATACCGCGGGTACGGCGCAGAAACTGATAAACATTTACGGCAACAAGGTCGGCAAAGAGGTAGTCATCCTCGGTTCGGGCGACATCGGCATGATCATGGCGCGCCGTCTGACCCTTGAGGGCGCGAAGGTCAAGGCTGTCGTTGAGCTGATGCCCTTCCTGGCGGGTCTGCAGAGAAACAAGGTTCAGTGCCTTGATGATTTCGGCATTCCGCTTATGCTGTCGCACACCGTTGTCAATATTACGGGTATTGACCGCGTTGAGAGCGTGACCGTTGCTCCCGTTGACGAAAATAAGCGTCCCATTCTCGATAAGGCAGAGGTTATTCCTTGCGATACTCTCCTTCTCTCGGTAGGACTTATCCCCGAAAACGAGCTGACGACGACCGCGGGAGTTTCGCTTTCGGGCATCACCAAGGGCGCGTCGGTCAACCAGTTTATGCAGACCGAAATTCCTTACATATTCGCTTGCGGAAATGTGCTTCACGTCAACGACCTCGTTGACAACGTCAGCCGCGAGAGCGAAAAGGCGGGCAAATATGCCGCAAAATATGCCGCAGGAGTACTTGCTTCGGGTGAACGTCTTGAGGTCAAGGCGGGCGAGGGCATCCGTTACGTATGTCCGCAATCCGTGGACAAGTCTGCCGACGCGGACGTTGATCTCTTCTTCCGCACCGTCGTTCCCGCGCGCGATACAACTCTTGTTGCGACCTGTAACGGAGAAGTTATTGCACGTAAAAAGCTTGCTGCGACCACACCCGGAGCTATGGAAAAGCTCACGATCCCGCAGGAAAAGATCGCGGGGCTTGGCGGTGAGATCGTCGTAACTGCTACTCACAAGGAGGTTCTGGCATGAAAAAGATCATAACCTGTACCGTTTGCCCCAACGGTTGTGAAGTTATTGCCGAATATACGTCAAAGGATGACGTAAAGCTCAGCGGTAACCGTTGCAAGCGTGGTGTTGAATACTGCATAAACGAATGCTTCGACCCGAAGCGCACCTTTACCTCGTCGGTTGCGATAAAGGGTGCCGCGCGCCGCAGAATGCCCGTCCGCACCTCGGCTCCAATACCTAAGGATATGCTTTTCGCTTGCGCAGAAGAGGTAAAAAAGGTCACTCTCGATGCTCCCGTTACCTGCGGACAGACCGTAATTTCCGATATCCTCGGCACGGGCGTCGATCTCGTGGCTTGCATGACTCTTGACAAAAAGGAGGACTAAACGATGATCAAAACAGACGTACTTATTATCGGAGCGGGTGCCGTCGGCGTTGCGCTGGCGCGCGAGCTTTCAAAATATAAGATCAAAGTCATCGTTTGCGATAAAAACGACGACGTCGGCGGCGACGCATCGAAGTCGAACAGCGGTCTGACCTCGACGAGCGCGACAATGCCCGTCGGCACTCTTGAGTGCAAGATCAGAACGATCTCGCACAGTATGGTGGATAACATCTGCCGCGACCTTGATATCCCGATCATCCATTGCGGAAGCATCGCTCCCGTGCTTTATCCCGAGCAGATGGAGAACGTGCCCGGCCTTCTCGCAAGAGCTTTCCAGAACGGTGTTTACGACTATGAATTCCTTCCCAAGGAAGATATTCTCGAGATGGAGCCGACCCTTAATCCGAACATTCTCGGCGGTATCTACAGCCCCCGCGACAGCCAGGTAAACCAGTTCCTTGTTGTCGTTGCAGAGGCGGAAAACGCGGCTGAGAACGGTGTTGAATTTATGCTTGACTGCAAGGTTGAGGATATTTGCACGTCGAACGGCAGAGTAGAGAAGGTCTGCACCACCAAGGGCGACATCGAGGCTAAATGGGTCGTCAACTGCGCGGGACTTTATTGCGACGTTATTGCAAAGATGGTTGATGAGTGCGATTTCACCGTTCACCCCCGCAAGGGCGAGTTCTTCGTTTTCAGCCACAACACCCCCGTCAAGGTTTCTCATATTATCTCCTCCGTCCCCAGCGCAAAAACGCGCGGAGTTCTCGTTATTCCCACGGTCGATAACAATATGATCGTCGGTCCGACAGCGGACGACGTTGAGGACAAGACAGACAGAATGACCACCCGTGAGGGACTTGAGTCGGTTCGCACTCAGGCACTTGCGATGGTTCCCGGACTTCGCTTTGAGGATACCATCGCGCAGTTTGTCGGCGCACGTCCCGCACGCGAGCCCGAGGGCTACAATATCGTCGTGTCGAAGAAGGCACTCGGTTACGTCGGTATCTCGGGTGTACGTTCGACCGGACTCACCGCAAGCTTTGCGCTCGCGAAATATATCGCGCACGAGATGCAGGAAGCCGGACTTGTACTTGAAAGAAAGGTCGGCTGGATCAGAACGCGCCGCGGAATCGTCCGCTTCGCTGATAAGAACGACGCCGAGAGGGATGCCCTCATCGCCGCCGATCCGCTTTACGGCAAGATCGTCTGCCGTTGCGAGCAGGTGACCGAGAGCGAGATCCTGCAGGCCATCCGCCGTCCCGTCGGCGCAAGAACGCTCGACGCCGTCAAGCGCCGTGTACGCGCGGGAATGGGACGCTGCCAGGGCGGCTTCTGCTCTCCTCTGATAATCGAAATTCTTGCCCGCGAGCTCGGAATTCCCGAAGAGGAAGTCCGCAAGCGCGGCGAAAAGGCATTTATGCTTGCAAGCGATAACGATTAATAAATCAAAAGCACATCCGCAAGGGTGTGCTTTTGCGATATTACCGAAAGTTCGCACAAAAATTATTGTAATTCGGCTCGATTTGTGCTATAATGTTGATAATGAAACCGAAAGGAGACGGATATGGAAAAGCTCCGCAGAAATATTGACGAGGCGCATGCGGCTTTGACGGAAAAACCGCTTTACGCCGCCGATGCTGAGAGAATACTTATTGCGCACAGCCTTATGGGCAAAAACGCCGACGAGCCCCTTCCCGTACGTTTTGCGCGCGCTATGTCCGAGATTTTGGACAGAGTATCCGTTCCCCTCGAGGATCACGACCTCATCGCGGGGCGGGTCGTACATAGAGAACTGAACGAGGCAGAAGAGGTCATTTTTGCCGAGCTCCGCCGCGATCCGCGTTCGCCTTATAAGGAAACTATATTCAGCTCGGGACATTGCTCTTACGATTGGGAAATGATTGCGGATCTCGGTCTGCCGGGTCTGATTGAAAAAGCCAAAGCCTCTCTTTCGGAGAAAACCGACGAAGGGAGAAGAATATTTCTTTCCTCGCTGATCGAGGTCTATGAGGCTATCAGCCGTTATATCCTTCGCTATGCTGAGGCGGCGGAAGATAAAAATATGGCAGATCTCGCGCTGACTCTGAAAAAAGCGGCAATCGAAAAGCCTTCGGATATGCGCACCCTCCTTCAGCTTTTCTGGATCATCACCCTAATTGACTGTTCTTATGTTTCTCCCAACCCGACTTTGACCGTCGGACGGCTCGACAAAATACTTTATCCTTTTTATAAAGCCGATATCGAAAGCGGCAGACTTACGCGCGAAGAAGCTGCAGAGCTGATAACCGATTATTACTGCAAGCACAATCTCAATATGGGGCGCGGCGAGCATCAAGTCGGCGATGACTCGAATTCCACCGGTTTTGAGAGAATTTTTAACTTTGACGCGCCGCAGTATCTTCTCCTTGGCGGAACCGATGTCGACGGAAATTACACCGTCAACGATCTGACTTGTCTTTTTGCCGAGTGCATACAGCCGCAGTTCAAGAATCCGGTTGTCGTTTTCTATTACGCGCCCGGAATGGATAAGGCTTATCCCGAACTTTGGCGCAATCTGACGGAAAAAGCCCTCCTCTCGTCCTCTCTGATGTTTTATAACGATGCGAATATAAAAAGCACGTACAGAAGTCTCGGACTTCACGATGAGGAGTTCGAAAATTACCATCATTTCGGCTGCAATTGGCCCTCCCCGGGATCGCACAGCTTCTGGATAAACGGTTCGCCGTCCTCGAAGCACTACTCCGCTTTTGAATCAAAGGAGGAGAGGGAATTGCAGCTTCATTCCTTCACCCGTATTCCCGATCGAGGATGGCAGGATGTTTTTCTGAACATTCTGCGCGACCTTCGCGATGATCGCGATGCTACCGTCGACAGGGTCTATGAGAAATATTTCTCCTATATGGAGAAATTTATTTCGAACAAAACCGAGCGAGGAGTTCGCGAGCTTCGAATCCGCCGACGCAAGCCCTATGCCGTCTGCTCCTTCACGGATTGCTTTACTGCCCGCCCGATCGAGCGCGGAGAGTGCTTTACCGCTTGCGCTGAATACGTCTTTACGATAATGAATTTTCAGATGTTCGGCACGGTCTGTGATTGCTTTACCGTGACGGATGCACTCGTTTTTCGCGATAAACGGCTGACTCTTTCTGAACTGATCGATGCCGTGGATGCAAATTTTGAAGGTCACGCGCGTGCTCTTGCGCTTTGCCGCCGAGTTCCGAAATATGGCAGCGACGATGCTTTTTCAAACGCTCACGTTCGTCGTCTGGCAGACGGGATGGCGCGTATATCGCGGAAATATGCCGTAAAATATCTCCGCTCGGATGGATTCTTGCTTGTTCCGTGCCTGCAAAGCGATACATGGCACCTTAAATACGGCAGGGAATACGGCGCAACGCCCGACGGCAGGCTGTCGGGAATGCCGTTCTCGCAAAATTCGCGCCCCGCAAATGGTTCCTGTACGAACGGATTGACGGCGATGTTCAATTCCATGTTGAATATCCCCGCAGACGGCTTCCTTTCCGGTGCGCTCAATCTTGACGTTGACAGAAAGGAGTTTGAGGGTGAGGACGGGCACCGGGTTTTCGCGTCTATGCTCGCACTTTATCTTGATCGCGGAGGACTGCACGCGCAGGTGACGTCGGTGAGCCCCGAGGATCTCCTTGACGCGCAGATAAATCCGCAGATGCACAAGGATCTCCGTGTCCGCATCACGGGCTACAGCGGCGTTTTCGTGGATATAGTGAAGCCCCTGCAGGACGATATAATCGAAAGAATGAAATAAAGAGGTAACGTTATGAAAAATATAAAGTTAAAAAACGGCTTGTCGGTTTCCCCGATCTGCCTCGGTGCCATGATGTTCGGCACCACCGTTTCAAAGGAGGATGCTTACGCAGTTCTTGACACTTTTGTTGGAATGGGCGGGAATTTTATTGATACTTCAAACAATTACGCACATTGGGCGGGAAGCGGCGACGAGAGCGAAACTCTGCTCGGAGAATGGCTTCGCGACCGCGGATGCCGCGATAAGATAGTTCTTGCCACAAAGGTCGGCTTTGACCGCAAGGGTGTTGGCGCGGGTCTGAAGCGCGAGCAGATCGAGTATTGGTGCGACGAGAGCCTTCGCAAGCTCGGAACCGACTATATCGATCTCTACTATGCCCACACCGACGATATGAGCACCCCGATCGAGGAAACCCTCGAGGCATTTGATTCGCTTGTGAGAAAAGGCAAAGTGCGCCTCCTTGGCGGCAGTAACTACGACACCTGGCGCTTTTCCGAATTCAACATGATGGCAAAGGAGAAGGGATGCGCGCCTTATACCGTTATGCAGCAGCGCTTTTCCTACCTCAACTGCCGCCTTGATCTGAAGCCAAACTATATTTTTAACGAAAACGTCGGCAGAGAGCGTCTGCGTTATCTCGAAAACAAGGATATTCCGCTGGTTGCATATTCTTCACTCATCCGCGGTGCGTACGAGGATATCTCCCGCCTGCCCGAAAACTATATCGGTGGAGCTCGCTTTGAAGCTCTTGCGAATATGGCAAGTGAAAAGGGCGTTACCAACAGTGCTCTTGCGGTCGCGTGGATGTGCAACGCGCACCGAATGGAGGGATTCCCGCAGATCATCCCGCTTTTTTCATCCTCAAGCATCGAGCATTTCAAGTCAAACTGCGAGGGCGCGGAGCTTGTGCTTACCGATGAGGAAATGATTCTGCTGACAAACGCATGATACCCTACGTTTTTGATATAAAGCGATCCTCGACCGTGGATGGCCCCGGAATACGGACGGCGGTATTTTTCAAGGGATGCAACCTTGATTGCAAATGGTGCCACAATCCCGAAAGTAAATCGCCCGAGCCGCAGCTTGCTTTCTTTGCTGAAAAATGCATCGGGTGCGGAGTATGCAGCGAGGTGTGCGATCATCACGACGCTTGTTCTCTTTGCGGTGAATGTGCCTTGAACTGCCCCGCGGAAGCAAGGAAGCTGTACGGGCGCAAGTACACCGTAGACGAGTTATACGCTATCACTTCCGCTGATATTGATTTTTACCGCGCGACGGGCGGCGGAGTGACTTTTTCGGGCGGCGAGTGCATGCTCTATCCCGATTTTCTTGCAGAACTTGCCGAAAAATGCACATCGGGCGGCATATCCGTGGCGATAGATACCGCGGGAGATCTGCCTTGGAGCCACTTCGAGAAGGTATTGCCATACACCTCTTGTTTCCTTTACGACATCAAGGCGCTCGATCCCGAGCTTCACAAAGAAGGCACGGGATCTGACAATAGGTTGATTTTGGAGAATCTTGAAAAGCTGATAGAGACGGGCAAAAGGATCATTATCCGCACACCCGTGATCCCCGGATACAACGACGGTTACGAGCTTGAAAAGATCAAAAAATACTGCGCCGATCGCGGGCTTATTCACGAGCTTTTGCCATACCACACTATCGGAGAGAGCAAAAAAGCCGCGCTGAAGGCGGCACAATAAAAGAGAAGGGAAGACGAATGTCTTCCCTTTCTTGATTAGTATCTTCCAAGCTCGTGGGCAAGTCTTGCGATCTCCTTCATATTCTCGAAGGAAACAGAATTCGGAATAGAGTGGTCGGAGGCGAAAACGTAGCCGCCGCCCTCCTTCATTGCGGGAATGATGCGCTGCATTTCCGCTTTGACAAGGTCGATGTTGTCCCAGAGCTGTGCGTTGATGCCTCCGTGGAACGCAAGGCGGTCGCCGTAGAGCTTTTTCAGTTTGAAGGGATCCATTCCAGCCTTTACTTCAAGGGGATTGAGCATTTCGACTCCCGTTTCGAGTACGTCGGGGAGAAGGGGCTCGATGTATCCGCAGGAATGCATTTCGGTGACCATTCCGCGCTCGTGCGCCCAATCGACTGCCTTTTTGTGATACGGCTTCAAAAGCTCGCGGTAAGCGGCGGGAGAGAAGAAGGGAGAACCCTTGTATCCCATATCGTCGTACCAGAAGATACCGTCGAACTCGTAGCCCGCGTCGAGAATGCGCTGACAGAGGTCGAGCGAGGTATTAAGGTAAGTATCGAAAATATCCGTGACCCAATCGGGATCATCGAACATTGATATGAGCATATTTTCGGTGCCCGTCAGGCGGGTGTGGGCAACGTCGAAACCAAACCAGACGACAAGCTGCAGAAAGCGTCCCTCCGCCTTCCACTTCGGGTAATTTGCCTCAAGATATTTCCACGGAATTCTATCCTCATAATAGGTATACATAGCCTTCTTGGCTTCTTCCCATTTTTCGGGGGTGTCATAATAAAATTCCAACATCTCGGGGGTCGAATCAAGAATATTGAACACTTTCTGCGTGCTGCCCCACGGAGTCGTTTCGATCCTGTAGCGCTCGTTTTCCTCAATGACCCGTCGTGCATATCTCGGGGAGTTGTTTGGACATACGCGAATGGCGCGGTCAAAGCCGAAATAATCCTCCCAGGCGACGTTCTTCGGCATACCCTCGGTGTGCCAGCGGTTGATCGTACCGCGCCACGCGCTGTCGATCATGGGGATGCGGTCGATCTCCTGACGGCGGAAAACGCGAAGCATTCTTTCTCTTTCGGTAAGCTGTATCATATTCTATCTCCTTATTATTCTATTTCGTCAAGTGCGAATTTTACGATTCCGAGGCGGAAAAGGCAGGCACCGTCCTCCTCGCCTCCGCGGCAGTATGCGCAGAGCATCGAGCCATCGGCGGTAAAGAATACGCCGGGATAGCAGAATCCGCGCTCGCCCTCTTCGATGATATTAAGCTCGCCGAAGGTCTTGCCGTTGTCGGTGCTTTTTCTTATCACAAGGGGTGTTCTGCCCCAACCCCATTTCGTTTTTTCTTTTCCGTTATAATTGGGAATGGGATTGTATATTGCGTAAAGCGTATCGGCATCGTATCGAACAACCTGCATCGGAGAATTGGGAGAAGTGAAAATGCTCGGTTCGGGAGAGGTAAAGCTATGAAGTCCGTCGACGGAAAAGCTCTGATACTGATATGAAGCTCCCGTACGCATCCATATCCAGAAAACGTCTTTCGAAAGCTCAAGAATGCCGGGCTCTTGCAGACCGTATTTGAGATTTATATGATCTGAATGGCAAAGTCGGGTGTAAGGATGCATTTTGAATGTTGCGCCGTCATCATCAGATATGAGCAGGACGGTTATTGCGGGATTATAAATGCCGTATTTGGTTTTATATGCCGGATAATACGCTGCGGGCGCGATTATTCTGCCGTCGGAAATACGGACGAGGCGGTCGTTGTTGATAACGTAGTAAGCAGACGGAACGTCCCACACGGTTCGCTCTGGAGTGAAAGTCTTTCCGCCGTCGCGTGAAAGAGTTCTTCCGAGAGTGGAGGTGCCGTTGTTTTCTTTGATAAGGAAGTAAAATGCAAGCGTGCCGTCACTGAGCGTGAGCGCGGAAACGCTCATAATGTTTTCGGTGCCGAAAAACGCCGCGGTCGCGATCATTTCGGGCTTCGACCAGGTTTCACCCTCGTCGGATGAACGGATCATTTTGATGTTGCATGCGGCGTGGTCGTTGCCGCTCGTGCCGGTGTAAGCGCTGTAAGCGAACAGTATCTCGCCCGAAGGCGCGCGCAGGAACGCACCCTCGCTGTTTCGCGGGTTATTCTCACTCGGAGGCAGATCGCAGACTAATTTTACGTTCATAGTGTTTTTCTCTCTTTATTTGTTTTTTGATGGATATGATCCTTGTGTGGATGAGAGTCAGGCTTGATGTCCAAACCGTCTGACCGTGAATTTTTCCGTGCACAGGACCGGGAATTCCTTCTTTCCCCAAGGTTTATGCCATGTGAGCGAGCCGCGCAATCTGCCTTCGGTGTCGCGGACTCCATATTGAAGCTGGGAGACCTCGGGGCTGAGTCCGGTTCCGCATTCGAAATTGACCGTTCCGATCTCCACGTTGCAAGGACCCTTCGGCATACCAAAAAGGTCAATATCTGCTGTCGAAATGATTACGGTATTGTGCTGTGCGACGATGTGATTGATGACCGAAAGGTGCGAGCAATCGTGAAAGGTGAGCCCTTCCTCACAATTATGTATATAGAGATAGTCGGCAACTACGTGTTCTCCCGCAACCAGACCGTAGCGGTAACCCTGAACGGCTACGTTGCGCACGACGTTATTGTCGTTCTGGTCGCCCGAAAGGATCAATCCCGCGGTGTGGCAGGGATTGTGTAGAAGTTCTTTTCCGAGAACGGTATCGCCTACGTTTTCGGAAAGCGCAAATTGGCAGTCACTGATGTGAACTCGGCTGACGTTCTGAAGATTCACCGCAGACTCTGTGGGGTACATCTTATTATGACGCATAGGGACTCTGAAATCAAGATTCGCTATGGAAAAGTGCGATACACTGAATTTTCCCTTGCAGCTCGTTCCCTCGGGCGCGGCGAGAATGGAATAGGGGCGCGCCGTGCCGTCGTGCTCCTCGGGAGCATCCCAATCCGAGAAAATGCGGGTGTTCTCCGAGCCGAGAGGCTTTTCGGCAAAGCGGGTAGGTTCGAAATTATCCTTGACCGAATCGAGTTTTCGCACGATGTAGGCGTTCAGCATCTTGCAGGGCATTTCGCCCTCGAGCATAATGTTTGCATCCCCGGGAGGGATCATAAGCTGTGCTCGTAAGGGCTTGCCGTTGTATTCCTCAATGGCGGGGGAAGCGATCCTGTACCCGCCTTTGGTGTAGGGGAAAAGTATCTTTCCCCCGCCGCGCTCGGCTGCGTAGTTGATCGCCGCCTGAATCGCGGCGGTGTCGTCGGTGATTCCGTCGCCTTTTGCTCCAAAATCAAATACGTTTATTCCAAAACTGCTCATTTTTGTTCCTTCTTTCGCGCAAAGAGATGATATTTCGTTCTTCCGCGCTTGGTTTCGCTGTGTACGGTGTTGACGTCGCAATAGAGATACGGTAAGTTTTCTTCGTTCACTCTCCCGACTCTTTCGGGGATCTTGTATTTTTCGGCAGACCAAGAGGGATCGAGGATGCAGAATTCCTCGCCGTCGGTGGAGATCAGGGATATGTAATGCCCGCCTTTGGTAAAGAGACCGATCGGAGCATCCTGCGGAACGCCGACGTGCGCAATGATCGCACCGCCGTTGCGTAGATGCGCGACCGCCTCGTCGAGATCGTTGGTCTTGGAATAGTAAAGTCCGAATTTCTCGGCAATGACAGGTGCCAGAACCGTCATGTTCGTGCCGACCGAGTGATTTGCACCGCATTCTTCGGCGATTAGTACGCATTCTTCGATATCAAGGCTTTGGTCTGTTAGCAGATCTACCGTCATACAGGCACAGCAAAGTCCGCAGCCGGAGCTCCTGACGGTGGTCTTCTTTTTTTCTTCGGGGATCCCTTCCATTTTAATTTTGGTAGGGTAGGGAAGATGGGCGTATTCAAGCTGATTTATATATCGCATTGTGAGCCTCCTTAAGCTTCGGTATCGTTTACGATAATTGCATATTCGCGGTTTTTAAGTATCCTGATGAGATCGCAGTTATTCTTTATGCGCTCTTTGGTTTTGATTCCCGCACGGCCTGCCGATTTCGTGCTGTGACCGTCGGAGCCCGCGATGCAGGCAAGTCCACGCTCGTCAGCCAACCGCCGCGCGCTTTCGTTCCATTCGGGCTCGTTACCTGCATTGAAGACCTCGATTCCGTCGAGCTTGTCGAGACATTCGAGCGGAAACGGGACGGAAATATAGTTTCTCGCGCGATAGGGATGAGCCTGATAAACAAGACCGCCCGCCGAATGAACGACCTCGGCATATTTCTCCGCAGACGATGCTTTAAGCTCGGGATGCGCCGCGATCAGCTCGGGGGTGATGCCGTAGATAAGGATCTCCTGACCGTTTCCAACATGTTCCTCAAGTCCGAAAAGCAGGTCGAAGTCCAGAGTCTGCGCATATTCAAGACCGTAGAGATAATCTATACGGTAAGCGTCGACAAATTGCTCCCACGGCAGAGTTCTGTCTATTCGGGTATCGCCGAAATAAAAGTGATTGGTAACCACCATTCCGCTGTAACCTTTCGCGATCAAGGTGTCGATGTGTTCGCGTATGTCCGAGCCTCCGCCGCTGCAGGGTGAGGTGTGGATGTGCATTTCGTATATATACATATTTTATCCTATTTTGTGCATTAAGTTATATTAATTATACTATAAGATGAACGGGGTGTCAAGGAGGGAAGAGAATTTAATAAAAAATCCGTCCTCGGGGGAGAACGGATCTTAAGACATATCGACTTCGCCGAAGTGATGCTATGCTTTCGCACAGTGATGTATTGCGACGATGTTGCATAGTGATGAGATGCGTTCCGCTCCTCACGCGCCGTAGCGTGCATCACTTGCGAAGCATACATCACGCCAGAAGGGCACATCTCGTTCCGCGCAAGCGGAACACATCGTTCCAAAACAAAAAGCACTTCTTACGAAGTGCTTTTTGTTTTTGGCACGTGTTGACAAAAAAGATGCCAAGG
>JAZSLM010000114.1:0-5922 GCA_045535375.1 Eubacteriales bacterium | reverse complement strand
GAAAGGGTGACAGAGCGCAATACTTCCCTACAGTCGGGAAGTATTGACTCTGTCCAAAATGTTGAAGCGGAGCTTCGCCATTTTGAAGCGTAGAGGCGAAGGCTGAAGCCTTCGCATTAGTTCGAGACTCTGCCTCGTGCTCCGCAAACTTTTGAAAAAGTTTGATCAAAACTTCAATCTGTTTTATTTGAAATGAAAATTTTCGAGCAAAGCGAGAAAGTATTTGCCTTCGGCAAATGGCGACTCTGCCTCGGCGGCTGAACACCGCCGTTTTCCTGCGGAAAACCGTCAGAGCCGCGCATCTTAGCTCCTTACCTTCTGCTTGCATACGCATCGAGCGCAGCAGGCACCTCGCCGTATTCTGCAAGCAAATTCTCTGCGGTCTCCCTGTCGGCGTCCGAAAGCTGCATTATGATGCGCGTCGCGCGTTCGACGAGTTTTTCGTTCGTCGGGCGGACGTTTACCATAAGGTTCGAGCGCACCTTGCCCGTCTTTATCATCGCGCAGGTCGAGAACATATTAAGTATCAGCTTCTGTGCCGTGCCGGCTTTAAGTCTCGTTGAGCCCGAAATGACCTCGGGACCGACGTAGACAGAAACGGCGACGTCGCAGTGGTTTTCCATAAGCGAACCGGGGTTGCAGGTGACGGAGATCGTCTTGCATCCGAGTTCGCGTGCTTTTTTCAGCGCACCGATGACGAAGGGGGCGCGTCCCGATGCCGAAAGTCCGACGACTACGTCACCGACTGTCGCGCCGTCCGCTTCAATGGCAGTCATACTCTTTTCCTCGCTGTCCTCGGCGTTTTCGGTCGCGCGGAAAACGGCTTCCTTGCCGCCCGCGATCACGCCGCGGAAGAGGTCGTAGTCGACGCCAAAAGTGGGCGGACATTCGGAGGCGTCGATGATGCCGAGCCTGCCCGAGGTGCCGCAACCGACGTATATGACGTGACCGCCGTTTTCGATGGCGTTGCTGATGAGGTCGATCGCCTCTGCGATCTCGGGGAGTGCCTCGTCGATGCCGTCCTCGACTGCGCGGTTTTCCCGATTGATCAGGCGCACCATTTCGAGCGAGGAAAGCTTATCTATGTCCATTGTCCGCGGGTTTCTGCCCTCGGTCTTCAAAATGTCGTAATTATCTCTCATATCAATATCTCTTGGGTTCGAAGCCTTCAAATACAACGATATCGCCCTTTGCTTTTGCTTCGCCGTAAAGCTCGGGTGTGTTGACGGTCCAGGTGAAGGTCAGAGTGTTATAAAGCTTCTTGCAGATAACGAGGGGAAGAAGTTTGGGGTGGCGGCAGTCGTAGGAGATATAGTCGGGCTTTGCGACGCAGTTGAGAACCATCGTGGTTGCAAGGAAACGGGTGAAAATATTGCCCTTGTGGCCCTTTGCGAGGAAGTTGGATACGAGCACGCCGCGCACCACTCTCGGGCGGTTCTTGCGATACCACGAGATGAGCATGGGGTTGAAGGATTTTACCGAATAGAATCGGTCTTCTTTGTCAAGGAGCTTCGACAGCTCAACGCAAAGTCGTGGGTCATTACCCTTGAGCTCGATGCAGAGGGGCGTGGTGGGGTCGATGCCCGCAAGGACGTCCTCGAAAAGCGGGATCTTTTCGTAGGTACCCTTGATCTCCATCCAGCTCAGCTCGGAAGCAGTCTTCGAGTCAACGCGCTCGGTGCGGTCGCACATACGCTGAAGAGTGTCGTCATGGAAAACGACGACCTGATTGTCCTTCGAGAGGCGAACGTCAAGCTCGATGCCGTAGCCCTCGCGCTCGGCGGCGTAGAATGCCTGCATGGTGTTCTCGACGGCGAAGTCGCCGTGGAGTCCGCGGTGGGCGTAGTCGACCTTGAGGGGCTCGACCGAGGTCTTGGGCTCGGGACGGGGACGGAGAAGGAAAACGTAGAGCGCGGAGAGTGCGATAAGAGCGAGAAGAATATAAACTATGATCATTTTATTTTACCTCATTTCGTGGGTTTGGAGTCGCCGTGGCGGACGAAGAGCATCGTGACGAATGCGCCTGCCGCGAAGATTGCGGCGTAGGGGAAGAGAATTTTAAGTCCGAAGCTGTCCATAAGATAACCCGAAACGACGGGGGTGAGTGTCTGTGCCGCCATGCTGGCGGTGTAGTAGAATCCGGTGTATTTGCCTACGTTGCCGCCGCGCGCAAGCTCGACGACCATGGGGAAGGAGTTGACGTTGATGGTCGCCCAACCGATACCTGCGATGGCGAAAAGGATCATCATAACGGGCAGGGGCGTTCCCGCGTCAAGGAATGAGGCGGTGAGGAAAGCTCCCGAGAGCATAACGACACCCGCGAGGATGGTTTTCTTTCTGCCAACCTTGGTTGCGATCATACCGACGGGGAGGTATGCGATCAGCGCGGCAATGTTTGCGACGAGAAGGGTGGAGTTGTAGTCAAGCTGGAGAACGCGTCCCGCGTAGACCGAATATTTGCTGGTTACGGCGTTGTAGCCGAAGAACCAGAGCACGACGGATGCAAGAAGAAGGATGAGCGAGAGCTTTTCACCCGCCGAAAGAGCGCGGCTGCCGGAGGCATCGTCCTCGTCGTTGCCCTCTTTGATGTCATGCTCGCGGCTGATCTCTTCCATTTCGGCGACGAACTTACGCTCGCGGACTGTCGAAAGGAAGACGATGAGGCTGACGAGCATAATTCCCGCAACGATGCAGAAATAGCCTGTGTAAGGCATATAGGTGTTCTTCGTCGAGCCCGTGGCGAGCACCATTCCGAGTCCGAGGATCAGGCTTCCTCCTATCGTGCCCATCAGGTTGATGACGGCGTTAGCCTTCGAACGCAGGGGACGCGGGGTGACGTCTGGCATCAGCGCGACTGCAGGCGTGCGGAATGTCGCCATCGAGAGAAGCAATATGAAGAGCACCGCGATAAAGGTTATCAGCGCTGAAGGGTCCTTGCCGACGATCTCTTTTGCGATATAAGCGGACCGCGCGGGGACGACGAAATTGGTGTAGTCGGGGTTAGCCTTGCCGTCCTCGAGAGTTGCGGGGATCTTCATAAAGTCCTCGCGCGAGAATTCGGTAAGATCGTATTCAACACCGTCGGGAGTTGCGAGAGGTGAGCCATAGTCGTAATCGTAAAGCACCGCGCGTGCTTCCTCGGAGTTGATGTCGGCGATGTTTCCGAGACGGTCAAGCTGCATCGAATCAACGAAGGAGAGTGAGATGAGCGCCGTCGCCGCGATGAGAGTGCCGACGATGATGAAGGGCGTGCGGCGTCCGAGCTTGGATCTTGTTTTGTCCGAGAGGATGCCGAAGAGGGGTAGGAGGAAGAGCGCGAGAATATTGTCGATCGCCATGATCGCGCCCGACCAGAACTGCGACATACCGAAGCGGTCGGTCAAGATTTTCGGAACGATGGTGTCGTATGCCTGCCAGAAGGCGCAGATGAGGAAAAATGCGAATCCGACAAATAAAGTGCGCTTGTAATTGAGTTTCATTTTTGGACTCCTTGATTGAATTTATTGGAAACTATATTGCAATTCGATACGATGTTTAGAAGGATATGTTCGCACTCTCGAAATCAGCCTTCCCCGGTGGGGGAAGGTGGCAGCCGAAGGCTGACGAATGAGGCGTTTTAATAAGATATTGTTTTTCGAGCAGAGCGAGAAAATCTTCCCGTTTTACCTAATAAAAGCAATTTCTTTATTAAATTTTGCAAATATCCTTCACATTGTTTTCTTTTGCAATCTGAATTCAGAATGATAATTTTACGTGATATGTTTTGGAAGATTTTCGCCAAGGCGAAAAACGGTATCTTGTTAAAACGCCTCATTCGTCACTTCGTGACACCTTCCCCCACCGGGGAAGGCTGATTTCAAGAGTGCTAACATAGATTATAGAGATTGAATTTTGATAATTGTCTAATAAACAATATTTTTAGAAAAATTAAGATTTTTTCTTATTAAAAATGTACTTTGCTTTAAGAACCGCCGCAATGGTTTTACCGTCCGCGATCTCACCCGAGACGCACATTTCTGCAAGCCGGTCGAGCGGAATGGCTTCAACGTCGATATATTCATCGTCATCGGGGTCGGTCTCGCCCATCGAAAGCCCCTCGGCGATATACATTGCGATGACCTCGCCGAGTATCGCGGGGGAGGGAATGAAATCGCCGATGTAGGTCAGTTTTTCACAGCGAGCTCCCGTTTCTTCACGTAGTTCGCGCAGAGCTGCCGCCGGGCGGTCGGTCTCAGCGGGCTCAAGCTTGCCCGCGGGAATTTCAAGGAATACTCTGCCGTGAGTGTAGCGGTATTGGCGAACGCAGAGCACCTCTCCCTTTTCGTTTATCGGAACGACACAGACCGCGCCCGGATGGCGGACGTACTCGCGCGTCGCCTCCTTGCCGTCGGGGATGCTCACGCGGTCAACGACGACGGTAAGTATCTTGCCCTCGTACTTTACCTCGCCCGAGAGCTTGCGTTCCGTCATATCAATATTTTGCATTATTAATCACCTCAAATCTATGAAATAACAACATTGTCTTTGTTGCCGAATAAATCTTTGAACATATCGTCGTGTTGCTTGTTAAGTAGTGATGGCGCATCTTTTTCTTTGAAAAATCTCAATTCTAATGTTTCCTCATCGTCGGTCGATAATTCGCCCGAATCGATCTTGCAAAGGAAGAACGCAAGTATAGGTTGAGCTTCGTCGCCGTTCGGATATTTGTCCGAGTATGCCGAATAGATTCCGATAAGCTTTTCAATGCTGACGTTCAAGCCGGTTTCTTCCTTTACCTCGCGGCGTAAGGCTTGGTCAAACGTCTCACCGAGTTCCATGACACCGCCGGGAAATCCCCAAACATGCCGATCGGCTCTTTTCTGTAAAAGAACTTCGCCCGATTCGTTCAATATCGCCGCACCGACACAGTTTAAGAATATTTTATCATGTCCGACCCTTGATCTTATGAATTTAATATAATCCATTATTGTCACCGTATGTTTTATATTATAAAAATACTTATAGAATAATTATACACCATTTTTTCCCTCTTGTAAAGATTTTTTTGCATACTTGCCCACCTCTTTTGAAATTTCTATTGCATATTTGTGCGAATTGTGGTAGAATTATAGCGATATTAGGGCTTTCTGAATAAAATGCCTACTAACGGCGCCACCCCTCATCCGTCGCTTCGCGACACCTTCTCCCAAGATCCGGGAGAAGGCTAGTGGTTGGTCTTTGCTCTTCGCGTTTCAGCGAACATCGTTTAAGATGAAAGCCCAAGTTGGTCAAAGAGGAATATTTTATAAAAGATAGATCAATCGAAACCCAAGTTCAGCACTCTTTGTTTACTGTTTTTCAATTATAAAGTTTACAAATTTATTAGTAAAATAATAAATAGTTATATCGCGAAGCGATTCTGATAAAATATTCCTATTTGACCGACTGAATTATTGTATTGAATATTATTCGCTGTAAAGGTTAGCGGATTGCAGCAACCCTCAGCCTTCTCCCGGATCTTGGGAGAAGGGGGACCACACGAACGTGTGGTGGATGAGGGGTGGCGCCGCTTGTACAGTATAATACACAAAAGCGGTAATTTTTTAAAATCCGAAAATTTCCGAGCACCGCTCGGAAATTCACCTTAACTTTGCACTTTGCCCTTTGCACTTTGCACTTTTCCCATCCCAAACAAAAAATTTTGCAATAAATAAAATCATTCGGAGGTTCCCATGGCACAGCTATTCATGCGCTATCCCGGCGGTAAGGCAAAGGCACTTACCTTCAGCTACGACGACGGAGTCGATCAGGACATCAAGTTCATCGAAATTCTCGACAAAAACCGACTCAAAGGTACGTTCAACATCAACTCGGGCAGATTCGCTCCCGAGGGCAAGGTCTACGCACCCGGCACGATCCACCGCCCGATGACCGAAAAACGCC
>JAZSLM010000049.1:0-4107 GCA_045535375.1 Eubacteriales bacterium | reverse complement strand
CTCAGGATGACATAGTTGAGCAAAGCTCAACAGTCGGCTCTGCCTCGGCGGCTGAACACCGCCGTTTTCCTTCGGAAAACCGACAGAGTCGACGGGCGAGTTCGTTACTTTTGGGCTGCGCCCCCTTCACCCCTGCATTGCAAGTGCGGACATAGCTGTTTGACTGTTTTTGTGCATTTTGACATATCGTTTTTTAGAATATGGGTTTGTCAGTAACCTGAACCTCCCCTTGCGGGAGATTTTCGCTCCTTCACCCCTTTAATCAAAATCACCTTGCAAATCCTATAAATATATGATATAATAATAAAAAAAACGGGAGAAATGCCAATGCACCCCTACACTCGCAAAGTGCAGTACCACGAAACCGATAAAATGAGCGTGGCTCACCATTCAAACTACATAAAATGGATGGAGGAAGCGCGCGTCGACTTTCTCGATCAGATCGGCTACGGCTATGCTAAACTTGAAGAAGACGGCATCATCTCGCCCGTGCTGAGCGTCGAATGCGAATATAAGAAGCCGCTCCGCTTCGGCGACGAGTTTGAAGTTCTGCCCGAGATCGTCGAATTCAAGGGGATCAGACTCGTTATCGGTTATACCTTTTCCTCAAACGGAGAAATTATCGCGACCGGCAAGACCTCGCATTGCTTCCTCACCACCGAAGGCAGACCGATCGCCCTCAAACGCCAATTCCCCGAATTTGATGCGGTGCTGAAAAGCTTGGTAAAATAATTAAAACTAAATCCGGAGGCTGAGTTATGTTTGCTGCTAAGGAAATTTTGGCTGAAATTGAAGAAAAAGCCGAAAATTTGAAGAATAAGATACTCACCCTGCCCGATACCGAAGATCTCTCGGGCGCGGTTTACTACGTCAGTGCGGATGGGGACGACGGAAATGATGGCAGAAGCCCCGGAAGTGCGTGGAAAACGCTTGCGAAGGTTTCTTCCTTTGACTTTTCAGAGGGCGACACGGTCCGTTTTCGCCGCGGGGACGTATTCCGCGGATTTGTAAAAACTCGCCCGGGAGTCAAATATTGCGCTTTTGGAAAAGGTGAAAAGCCTCGGCTTTACGGCTCGGAAAAAAATATTGCCGATCCCGCTCTCTGGGAGATCTATGATTCCGAAAAAAACATCTGGAAACTTCGCGAGCCGATACTCGACTGCGGCACTTTGGTTTTTAACGGCGGAGAGGCGCATTCGCGCAAGCTGATCCCATCCTACCGCGGCGGCAGATTCGTTTGCCGATACGATGAGGAAAAGAATTTTATCATATCGGACGAAATGACTCGGGATCTTGATATTTTCTGCAAATATGATGAAAAAACCACCCGCAAACCATCGAAAGGTGAGGATTTTCCCATTCCCGACCTCGGTTGGGACGCTTACGGCGAGCTCTATATGCGCTGTGACGCGGGAAATCCCGGTGAAGTTTTCTCTTCTATTGAGGCACTTGCGCGCCGACATATGTTTTTTGTAGGGCAGAATCATAACGTCACGATCGAAAATCTCTGCCTCAAATATATCGGCACGCACGCGATCTCGGCAGGTGGGCACGTTGTGTCGCTCCACGTCAGCGGTTGCGAGATCGGATGGGTCGGCGGCGCTATCCAGCACTATGCCGGCACCGATCCGAATTACCCCGAAGGCCGCCGCGGCAGCGTCACCCGCTACGGAAACGGTGTTGAGGTCTATGGCGGATGCGATGATTATGTAGTCAAAAATTGCTATATTTATCAAGTCTACGACGCGGGCATTACTCATCAGAAAACAACGAACGGTAAGCCCGTGGAGATGAAGAATATCAAATATCTTTCGAATCTCATTGAATATTGCGTCTACTCGATCGAGTATTTCCTTGACGAAAACATGGGCGTGGACGGAAGTATTATCGAAAATTGCGAGATCGCGGAGAATATTCTGCGTTTTTCGGGCTACGGCTGGGGTCGCCAGAGGCACAATATCTATACCCCCGCGCATATCAAGGGATGGAGCTACACAAACACCGCGCGCAATTTTTCCATCCATAATAATATATTCGACCGCGCCGCCTACCGCATGATACACACCGTCGCGCTTGAGGAGTCTTCCTGCCCCGAAATGTACGGGAACACCTATATCCAAAATCTCGCCGCCCCCCTCGGACAGTACGGCGCGAACCGTGAAAGCGAGCCTCCAAACGTTGTTTTCGACGAAAACGCCGAAAAAACGGTTGTCGAAACCTTTCGCGACCGCGATGCGAGGGTGTATATAGTAAAATAATAGATAGTTGTTTTACATTTCATTACGAGTGATTAATATTCGACTACCATAAAAATAATATTACGTTGTCATCCTGAGCGTAGTCGAAGGATCTCGGCTCAGCCGGGCTTACTAAAAAGTCTGTTTTGCATTCTATCAATGTGACTACATATTGATATAATTCAATGCAAACTTCGTCATTGACCCACTTCGTGAGATCCTTCGACTTTGCTTCGCTCCGCTCAGGATGACAACGTAATTTTATTTGATATTTATTTTGAATTTTGTCACTCGTAATGAAATAAAAAAATATTATTTTTATAAATTACATTACAAAAAACCCTCACATTTACAACACGTTTACAAAAAGTTAATAGTTTATTGATGTAAGAATGATTCCTATTTGATATAATAATATCAGTAGGAATCATTCCTACTTTGATGGAGAGAATCTTTTTCATGGGAGGATGCGCAAGTGTCAAAGCAAAAAAAACTGATAACCGAAATACTTGCCGCGTCACAGGCGCATCCGACCGCTTCGCAGATATTCGAGGAGGCGCGGAAGAAAATGCCGAACATCGCGCTCGGCACGGTCTACCGCAATCTTGGCGTCCTTGTTGACGAGGGGACGATAGTCCGCCTTTCCGTCACGGGTCAGCCCGACCGCTTCGACCTTCCCGACGACGCGCATTGGCACGTCATCTGCGACAAATGCGGAATAGTGAAGGACATCCCCGTCGACCGCGATATACTCGAGCGTATCGAGCGCGATGCCGATGAGGAGATCACCTCTTACCTTCTCACCGCACACTGCACATGTAAAAAATGCCGCGAGGCAGAATCAAATCAATAAATTATAAAATTACATATTCCGGAGGAAAACAAAATGGAACTTAAGGGTTCAAGAACAGAACAGAATCTTCAGGCGGCATTCGCAGGCGAGTCGCAGGCAAGAAACAAGTATACTTACTACGCATCCAAGGCAAGAAAAGAAGGCTACAATCAGATCGCGGATCTCTTTGAGGAGACCGCTAACAACGAAAAGGAGCACGCAAAGATCTGGTTCAAGCTTCTTCACGACGGCGAAGTTCCCACCACTTCGGTAAACCTTCTCGACGCAGCAGAGGGCGAGAACTACGAGTGGACCGATATGTACGCCGAGTTCGCACGCGTTGCAAAGGAAGAGGGCTTCACCCGTATCGCATTCCTCTTTGAGAAGGTCGGCGAGATCGAGAAGCACCACGAGGAGAGATACCGCAAGCTTCTTGCGAACGTTGAGGGCGACCTCGTATTCTCCCGCGACGGCGACACCGTATGGCAGTGTGCAAACTGCGGACATATCGTGATCGGCAAGAAGGCACCCGTAAAGTGTCCCGTATGCGACCATCCCCAGGCGTATTTTCAGGAGCTGGCGCAGAATTATTGAGGTTAGTCGCGCTTCGCGCGAATGATCGTCTTGCTTCGCAAGAATGATAATCGGCTTCGCCGAATGATAATCTGCTACGCAGAATAAAGGTGAATTTCCGCCCTAAAGGGCGTAAATTTTCATTTATAATCAAAACTAAAAACAACAGAAGCGGAAAGTTTTTTGAACGATTCTGTGCCTGCAAGCGGTTTGTAAGGAGTAAAACCTCCTCTTTGGGGATGTTTCAGACTGTTGACAAACTCAAATTGTAAATTAACATATAGTAAATGCACAAATAATGAGCAAACAGCTATGTTCGCATTCGTAATGCAGGGGTGCAGGGGGCGCAGCCTTTTGCAAAAGAAAGACGATGTCATCCTGAGACGGCGCCCGCAGGCCGCTTTACCGCCGAAGGATCTCGTGACGCGCAAATTGTTCTTTGCGCGTCGCGGTGCTGGCGAAGTA
>JAZSLM010000065.1:0-28021 GCA_045535375.1 Eubacteriales bacterium | reverse complement strand
TAATTCGGTGTTGGATGATCCATTGTTTAGTGGGATAATTTAATGCCTAAATGAAAATTTCTCGGATATTAAGAAGCTTTTGCTTCAAAATATCCGAGAATTTTTAATTTACTTGTTTTAGTTCTGCACTGCACGAAGTTTCATCAGCACAGCACAAAATTATTGATGTAAAATTTTCGCTACGCGAAAATTTACCTTCACTAGTCACTGGCCACTAGCCACTAGTCACTAAATTTCAGTCCTTCTTCTTGAAGACAACAGCGGTGCCGAGAAGAGCAACGATCACGATCGCGCCGGAGATCATTCCGCCGCAACCGGTCTTGGCAGGTTCTGCAGGGGGGATGGATGTAGGTTCGTCGGTGACGTTGGGAGCCTCGGTAGCGGGAGTTTCGGTTACTTCTGTCTGAGGTGCTTCTGTTTCGGGCTCGGTCTCGGGAGCCTCGGTCTCGGGAGCCTTTGTGGTCTCGGGAGCTTCGGTCTTTTCGGGATAAGCCACAGCGAGACGGTCGTGGATACCCTGGGACCAGCTTGCTACCTTTGCAGCTGCCTCGGTGGTAAGACCTGCCGCAAAGATCTGGTCGAGTCCGCTTGCACCGCTTCCCTGGTCGCCGAGGAAGAGGACGTCGTCGATAACGGTTACGTTACAGAACGAGTTAACTCCGCCGTTGATGAGAATATCGTCGCGGTCGATGGGGAGCTGGATGTTGTCCATAGTGACCTCGATATTGGCAACGGGAGTGAGAAGAGTCTTGTCATAGATACCGACTTTGCCGGTATTCTGAGTGGTTATGAAGAGGTAGTTGTCCCAAAGTGCAACGCCGTATGCGGTGTCGTGAATGACCTGATTCATGATCATGGATCCGTCGGCAGAAAGAACGATGACCTTCTTTTCGGTCGCGGTGTTGCAAGCGAGATAGATGGTACCGTCGGTGTCAACGTCGAGATAGTTGGCGTCGCTTACGCTGTAGGGCTCCTGCTTGAGGTCAATCATACCGTTGTTACCGAAAGAGGTATCGATAACGGGATTTGCAGGATCGTTTACGTTGAGGCGAACGAGGTAGTCAACGTCGTAGTTTACAACTACGTATGCGTAGTATGTACCGTTGACTCTTTCAACCGTGATGCCGTTTACACCGGTCTTGGTAGCTTCATTGGTCATGATAACGTTACCGTAGCCTATCTGTGTGATCTTGCCGTCAGCATAGGTGAAGGTCGCAAGGTCAGCGCGGGTGTTGTTGGGGTTATATGCAAGTGCGGCGTAGAGGTAGCCTCTGTCGTCGGTTGCAAGACCCTTGGGGTAGGATGATTTGCTGTTTTCGGGTTGGATGAACTGGAAGCCCGCAACTGCCTTACCGGTTGCGATCTCGGACATTTCGATAGCAGAGGAACCATTGGGGTTGAGATAACCGCCGAAGGCATATTTTCCGTCCTGGGAAATTGCCATTCCGCGCATCTGGTATTTGCCGTAAAAGAGAACGTCATCGCCTGTGTAGTTCATTCCGTTGCCAGACTGCATGATAAGAGTGTACTTGAGCGCCGCAGCCTCCGCTTCGGTGAGAGCCGCACTCGGTAGCACGAAGAGGGACGCGAGCATCGCAAGAGCAAGAATAAGTGTTATAAGCTTTTTCATGGAGATTCTTCCTTTCAATATTTTGGTAATTCCATTATAATACTTTTTACATGAAATGTCAATGCTTTTTCGGGTAAAGACTTGATTTTTTCTGAGATTTAAGTTATAATTAACTCATATACTTACGAAAGTGAGAAGAATAATGAAATTTGCTTCGTCATTGAATTTTGCCGAGCGTTCCCGCGAGGGCGCTCTTACACTTGAAGAAAGCCTTGAGCTGATAAAAGCCGCGGGAATGACCGCGATCGAGGTAGACCTCTCCCGCGGACTCGGTGCGGCACTTTTTGCCGAGGAATATTGGGAAATACAGTTCAGCCAGCTCCGTTTCAAGCTTAAAGAAATGGGCATAAAAGTATCCTCCGTCCACGCGCCTCACGATCCCACGCTCTATATGCCCGAGCGCGGTGCCTCCGAAGAGGAAATAAAAAAAGCCCGTCTCGACGCTTCCCGTGCGGCAAAGGCAGCACAGCTGCTCGGGGCGGACGTTCTCGTCATACATCCCGTAGATAACCACATCGACGCCGAATACGACAGAGAAGTCAACCTCAAGACCAATCTTGAGCACTATTCGCTCCTGCGAGGTTTTATTGATATGTTTGAACCCGCGATCACGTTCAAGCTTGCGGTCGAAAACGTGTATTATTCGAGCGAATACCGCCTTCGCCGCCGTTTCGGCGAAAGCGCGGAGGAGGTTATTCTCCTTGCCGACGCCCTCGGCGCGGGAGTCTGCTGGAACTGCGGTCACGCGCATCCCGTGACTATGGATCAGGCTCGCGCGATAGAGAAGATCGGCTCAAAGCTCGTCCTCATGCATATCAGCGACAGTCGCGGACACACCGACGCGGGACTTCCCCCGATGATCGGCGGCGGTAATATCAAGTGGGAAAGCATCATGCCCGCCGTCGCCCGCATCGGATTTGACGGTTACGCCGTCCTCCAGGCTGATCAGTACCTTACCAATATGCCCAAAGCACTTCAGAAGGATGCCGCAGAGTTTGCGGGAACGGTGTGCAGAAAGCTTGAGTCACTGATTGTTAGTTGAAAGTAATTTTATAAGAAGTTTCTGCTAACATAGATTCACTTGGTGTCCCCTCATCACCCGCTGCGGCGGGAGCTTCTCCCAGGAGAAGCCTGAGTTTTTCGTGCGGTAATTCAGTTAGTGCAACTAATATTGCCAAAATTAATAATTTAATTATGCATAACAAAACAAGGAATATTTTATTGAACAAGTTTGCAAAACTCAATTTAGAGTGAAAACTGGTTCAAATAAAATATTCCTTGCTTTTTATAGATTAGCACTAAACGATGTTAATATGCAATAAACGAAGCTAATAGTACCTTAAGGCTTCTCCTGGGAGAAGCTCCCGCCGCAGCGGGTGATGAGGGGACACCCAGAAAGCTTTGTTTGCACTTGCGATCAATTTTGTCTTTTACATTATGCATTTTTAATCGCCTCGTAACTCTTCATAAACCTCTCCTTGAACTCCTCATCCGCGCGGATGCCGATGTCGTAAAGAGCCTCTACCGAGCAGCCGTAGACGGGTGCGACCTCGCCGAAGGTGATGCGCATATCCTTGGGTGCGAGAGCCTTGACGGCAGCGGCGTATTCGGGATAATTGCGGAAGATACCGCCGTTGAAGATGAGATCGAAGGGACCTCCGTTTTTATTGTACTGTGCCCAGATAACGTCTGCAAGCTCGGCGGCTCCCTCGTTGAAGATGCGGCGCGCGACTGTGTCGCCCTTGTTTCTTGCCTCGAAAAGCACGTGCGCGAAGGATGCGATATACGAGCGTCCGCCCTCGTAGACCTTGTCAAGTCTGTACCAGAGCGGGAAGCCTGCGGCTTCTTCGAGCATTTCGACGAGTATCGTCGGAACATCGCTTCCGTCAACTGCGCGCAGAGCTGCTCTGATCGCGCGTCTTGCAAGAACGTAGCCGCTTCCGCAGCTGTCGATCATGTGTCCGCCGCCGCCGATGTGATAATAATCGTCGCCGTCGCGGACATAGAGCGCCGAGCCCGTGCCGCAAATGAGTCCCGCGCCGTCAATGTGACCGAAAATGCCCGAAATGAGCGAGGGACCGTCGCCCTCGATGCGAAGCTTCTCAAAGCCATAGCGCGAAAGTGCCTCGGTGAACTGCGGCATAAAATACTCGCAAGCCGCCGCGCCGAGATAGAAAGCGGCCGGTTTCTCGGGTGCTCCGGCAACAAGTCCGTCAACGCACCGGCAAAGATTTGTCAGAGAATATTCAACTCCGTTATCGAAAGGAGCACCGCCCTTTTCGACAACGCGGCAGACGACCTCGCCGTCCTCTCTGAAAACGACGCCCTCCGCCTTTGTTCCGCCCATATCAACGGCGGCAAGATATCTATATGACATGTGAAACCTCCGGAATGTTACTATGTCAAATTATAGCACAGAAGCTGTGTGAAGTCAAGTTTTTATTAAATTTTGTTTATGATTCCCCAATATTATTGACATCGTGGGTAGATAGTGATATAATTGTTATAATAATCAATAAGGAGTGTGTCAGACAATGCTTCCGACAGTAACAAATTACCGTGTAGTACCTTCGGTCGTCCTGCAGGGCCGCGAGACCGAGATCAAGATCGTTCCGAATGAGCGTGCATTCCTCTTCTTCGACGGAGCCGAGTATAATCTCAACATCATCTGCGCCGACGATGACGAGGTGTGCTATTTCACTCCCACGACCAAGCACCCCGTAACGCTCGTGGCGGAGGACGGAATTCTTAAATTCAACTATACCTTCGACCGTGAGCAGGAATATCTTCTCCAGCTGGAAAAGGACGCAAAGAAGGTTGCCGAGTTCTATATTTATTCCCTCGCCGAGGACCTTTACGAGCTTTCTCCCCTCCGCGGAGATTTCCACGGCCACAGCTACCGCTCGGACGCAAAGCGTGATCCCGGCGCACTTCTCGGTCATTACCGTGAACAGGGATACGATTTTATGTCGCTGACCGACCATAACCGTTATTACCCCGGACTCGAGATGGACGAGGCTTACGAGGGCGTCAAGCTCGGCATCACCCACGTACCCGGTGAAGAGGTACATTTCCCCGGTTGCATGATACACACCGTTCACGTCGGCGGTAAGTCGAGCGTTGCCGCGCTTTATTGCAAGGATGAGGCAACCTGCCAGGCTGAAGCTGATGCATATATCGAAAAGGTTCCCGAAAACGTACCCGAGAAGTATCGCCGGAGATATTCTCGCCTGATGTGGATCACTGATCATATCCACGAGGCGGGCGGACTTGCAATATTCCCCCATCCTTATTGGAAGCCGGGAGGATCGAGAGTTTTCAACGTTCAGGAAGAGTTCGCACGCATTATTCTGAAGAGCGGAATGTACGATGCATACGAGCTCGTCGGCGGTATGGGGCAGATCGGTATCAACTTCTCTATCAACCTTCGCGCCGAGCTTCTTTCCGAGGGTGTTAAATTCCCCGTTGTCGGATCGAGCGACGTTCACGGTATCGTGGCAACACCCACTTTCCCGCATCTTTTCACTATTTGCTTTGCAAAGGACAACACCGTTGACTCCATCATGGAGGCATTGAAGTCGGGCAAGACGGTTGCCGTTGAGGCAACGGGCGATGAATATCAGCGCCACTACCGTTGCTACGGAGATCTCAGACTTGTTTACTACGCACAGTTCCTTCTGACCAATTATTTCCCCGAGCTTCAGCGTATCTGCGCGGGCGAAGGAATCGCAATGAGAAACTATCTTATGGGACTTTGCCCCGCGTCGCTTATCGAGGCGCAAGTTGAGCAGACCGAGTCCTTCAAGACCGAGTACTTCGGTCGCCGCGAGTATCTCCCCGTTTCGGATGAGGTCAAGGAATACGAGGAAAAATGGCGCGAGGTACAGCTTGCGGGTCCCACGGGTAAGGGAAGCGCATACAGTTCGGAGAAGATCACAAGACAGATCTGATCGGAGTTCTGAAAATGGAAGAAAAAGATAAAGTCAACACCGAAGAAAATAAGGCACAGGGCAGTTCCAAGTTCGAGCATTTCTTTGACGGCGGCAGACACGACCACGAATCGATCAAGAAGATCAGAACCAGCTTCCGCGTTGAAACGGCAACATGTGCCAAGCTTGCCATTGCCGTCTTTGCGGTATATCTCTGCATAAGATATTGGCCCCGTCTGGCAAACTTTATATTGGATATCATCAGTTCGGCACAACCGCTTATTATTGGTGCCATTATTGCTTTTCTTGTCAACATACTTATGAGCAGCCTTGAGAAGATCATCTTCCCGAAGGCGCAAAAGCCCGCGCTTATCACGGCAAGGCGAATAATATGCATGCTTCTTGCGTTCGTATTGCTCATAGGTATCGTTGCGCTCATCATCTGGCTGATAACTCCGCAGCTCGTTTCGTGTATTGAGATCATTATTGCCGAGGTACCTCCGCTATTCAACAGCATAATCAAGTGGCTGCAAAAGACTCAGATACTCCCCGAGGATATTATGGCGGAGCTTGCAAGCATAGACTGGAAATCAAATCTGACCAAGATATTCGACGTTCTGACCTCGGGTATCGGCAGCGTTTTCGATATCGTCGTAACTACAGTTACTTCGGTCTTCTCGGGTGTCGTCACCGCGCTTGTCAGCCTGATTTTTGCCATCTATATTCTTCTCAGTAAGGAAGTTCTTGCAAAGCAGTTCAAAAGACTTGAAAAATGCTATCTCGGACTTTCAAAGAGAAAGAAATACAACCACACCTTGCAGGTCATCAAGGAAAGCTTTGAAAACTTCATCGTCGGTCAGTGCAAGGAAGCTGTCATTCTCGGCGTGCTCTGCGCTGTCGGAATGTGGATCTTCCGCTTCCCCTATGCAAGCATGATCGGCGCGCTGATCGGATTTACCGCGCTGATCCCCGTTGCGGGAGCATATATCGGCGCGGCAGTCGGCGCTGTCATGATCCTGACCGAATCGCCCATCAAGGCGCTTCTGTTTATCGTATTCATTGTTGTGCTTCAGCAGCTTGAGGGTAATCTTATCTACCCGAAGGTTGTCGGCGAGTCGATCGGACTCCCCGGACTCTGGGTACTTGCCGCGGTCACGATCGGCGGCGGCGTAATGGGTATCCCGGGTATGCTTATCGGCGTTCCGCTCGTTGCCGCGATCTATAAGCTCGTCGGCGAGGATATGGACGAAAGACTTGCGGCAAGAGCCTCCGCAACCGTCCAAGCTCCCGCAGAACCGCCCGCTCCCGTTCCCGAAGAGCCTAAACCCGAGCCCGTAAAGGTTCAGGAACAGCCTAAACCTGCAAAGGTGAAGAAGAAAAAGAAGAAAAAATAAAAAGCAGCGTTGTCTTGCAATTTTGCAGGGCAACGCTATTTTTCCTTTTTCAAAATGTATTCCGAAAGGTATATCAAAAACGCGCAAAGTGATAATGAAAAAACGTATATAACCGAATTCACCGCCACTCCGAATCGCTCGGTTATCTCGCGGCAAAGAGGAAGGGTTGACGGCTTCGGCCCGATATAAAACATATTCACCGGTGCTCCCGATGTGTTGATACAGATGAGATTAATACCGAAAGCTACCGCGCAAAGCGAGAGATAAAGCAATTCCGCACCGAGAAAATCGCCCTTTTGCATCTTGGTGTTTTTCGAGAAAAAGACGTAAAAGCCGAGGAAGATGAGGACGAGATGCCAAAGGAATGAATGCAGCGTCAGCTCGAGCCAATCGCGGCACATCGTTCCGGGCGCGATATAGGATGCAACTCCACCCATCAGCCCAAAAGTTGCGATAAAGGTCCGCATCGCGCGCTGTATTCTACCCTCGGGCATGATCGGCATCAAGATGCAGAGATACATCGGAATACTGCAAAGCTGAAAGGGAAGAAGATCAAATCGGAATGTACCTTCAATGGCTGTGAATGCAAGCTGTTTGAATATTTCGGACAGAATAAGAAGCGTGCCTGTTGTAAAAAACAGAATCATTTCGCTTCTTTTCGATAATTTCCGAATGGCAAAAGCAATCAGTATTGCGGCAGGTATTCCGATGAAGAAAAAGTGAGAATGAAAGATTCCCCAAGCGGTCGGGCGCTCCATGGGGTGCAGAAGTGGTAGAATGTGTTTTTGCAATAATTCGGTCAATTTTATCACCTCGGGAAAATGATACAATAAAATACAGAGTTTGTCAAGATTATTTTTTGCATCGCGGAAGATAATAAAGAAAAAAGGAGTTTTCGGATGAACTCAAAAGCGAAAATTGCACTCTTTTGCACCGTGGCTCTGTTGACCGCGGCTGTTATCTTCGGAGCTGCTTTTGCCGTAAGCAGAGCAACGGGAGAGAAAAACAAATATGCTGACTCCGAGAAAAAGCTTGCCTTGATTGATTTCCGCGATGCCTTGAACGAGATGGAAAAGGCGGCAGAATCAGGCGACGTAGCGGCACTCAATTTTGCGGCGGGAAGGGCGGAGGCGTATCTTTCACGCGCGGGACTTGGCGGATCGGGAGAGGCTTACCGTATGATCGCGCTTATCGCATCGGGCGAATACGGCGCGGATGAATGCAGGATACTTGCCACAGCGGCGGAGAAAGCGCTCAAAGGTGATGAAAGCGCGTTGTTATCATTGAAATCGATCGAGCGTCGCGAATCCGAGACACACGAAGAAACAACGGAGGATCTTCTTGCCTCGCGCATGCTTGAAAGGATGGGCAAGGGAAGGGATGACGTCGCACTTGCACGAGCAACCGCGTTTGCCTGCCCGAATGCGGTTTTTGAAGACGCAAAATGCGATAACGGATGCTTCAAATATTCGGGTGACAACATTTTTATTTCGGTCGGCGCTTCGAATTCTCGCGTTTTGATGTATTGCTTTGAGCGTGACGTGGATCCGAGATATTCGGTAAGCGCGGAAGAAGCAATCGATACTGCGGAAAACGTGATAAAACGTGAAAAGCTTAAGCTTCGCAATGAGGCGGAGACAGAACTGAAAAACGGCGTTTACAGAAGCGTGTGGTATGGCGAGAGCGGAGAAGAGCTTGCGGTGGTGGAGATATATTCGGACACGGGCAGACTGCGGCTATACAACGCCGTGAAGTATTACGAAAAACTGAGTTGAATTATCTTAAGTTCAGCTTTTTTGAAAAAAAACGAATATTTTTTCTAAAAAAGTGTTGACAAACGGACCAAAATGTGGTATCATATATTGGTCTGGAAAAGACCCATTAGCTCAGACGGTAGAGCATTTGACTTTTAATCAAAGGGTCCGGAGTTCGAGTCTCCGATGGGTCACCATAAAGAAAAGCACGGTGCTTGCGCCGTGCTTTTCTTTATGCTGATACAAAAATGAGTCGCAACTCCGCGAGTTTGCTTGCAAACTCGCTATAGCATGCGGATAGTAGGAATATGAATATAGTACAAATAAAATCCGCATGCATGAGTTCAGAGTCTCCGATGGGTCACCACATAAAAATAGGGAACTCGCTTGCGAGTTCCCTATTTTTATGTCCAAGCCGCAGACTTGGCGTGGAATCACGCCTTGGTGTTCCCAGACGGCTTCGCCGTGATTATATTTTTTCCCAACCGTCGGGATAATCCTCGGGAGTGTATACGTTTGCATCAATGAGCGACTTGTAGAGCACGTCACCCCACCAACCGCACTCGTCAAGAGCGAATGCGAGTGTAGCGGTTATAATCTCGGGAATGATGCGATAACCCTCACGGTATCCGATATCCTCCCAAAGAGTCGGCGCGTTATTGGGATTATTTTCCGCAGTATCCCAAAGATCGACCGCCGCGCGTTTGAGTGTGCCGTTCCAGTTGATACGTGTTCCCGCCTTTACGAGCGCGCCGTCCTCTTTGAGCTTCGGGAAGAGTGCGGGTGCGGTGCTTGCTACCTTATCGTCAAGAGACGGCGTAGCCATCAAAAGAGCAATTCTCTGTGCTCTTGCTTCTGTGATTATGCTCATTCACTCACCCCCGTTACAATGTCATAGGCTTTGGCTTTGAGCGACTTTTCTTTTGCCCTCGCTCGTTTCTCTGCTAATTCTGTGCTGATCTCGTGCTTTGCATTTGCTTGCCACTCGGCGGATATAGATTCGTATTCCTCGGCGGTTATTTCGACCGTGAGCGGGTCGGTGATGTTCGGCTCAAAATCGTAGGTCAAGAGCGCAACGACTTCGCCGTTTTCGTTTAACTGTTTATAATATTTCATCGTTTACCCCCCTCAACCTATTGCAATATAGCTATAACTCGGCGTTGTATCGTACGAATTATAATAATTGCCAATTTTTACTGTAAATCCGTCGGAAGTAGGAGTGATTGTCGCTATGGAATAGTTCGCGCGAACGTCATCGTAAATGCCCCACGCAGTTTCGCCTGTATCCCATTCCTCGTACTCATACTCCTCCCATCCCGTACTAATTAAGTATGTTTTTCCCGACGAATCATATGTAATGTAAAGAGGTAATTCATAGAAATATCCTCCTTGGGATTCCTCTTCGGAAACGCTATTTATTGTCGAGGTGCTTAAATACATAATTATTTGCGTAGGCTTAAATCCGAGTCCGCTCACCGTTACGCTTGCGTAAGACGTTGAAGTAGGATTATTAATCCTAACCGTACCCGTCGCAACCTTTGAGCCTCCGCTCTCGATAGCAGAGATTGCACTTGAAAATCCGCTCGACTCATTCCACGCGATTTTAGCAGTCGCGCCCGTCTTGCCTCTTATAGCGTTAGCTGTCGCAGTCATAGCCGCGTCAAGCTTCGCGGAGTCTATTATTTTATCAAATGCCATTAATAACTGCCTCCGTTCCATTGGGGAAGTGCTGCAAGAACGAGATCTACCATTTCCGCTTTATCAGCCTCTGTGTAATAGTCTGTGCCTTTGACGGGTGTTTTTCCGTCTGCACCTGCAGGTCCCGCTGCGCCGGTCTCGCCCTTTTCGCCTTTGTCCCCCTTGAGATCGGCGGATGACGAACCGCTTGCGGACATGACGGTAAGAGTGGTGCCGTTCCACGAATGCGTCGCGGAAACACCGTCAGCACCGTCAAATTCGCCGCTTATCTTGGCAACTCGCAGAGCTTCTTCAATGGCAGTATTTAACTGATCTGCGTCTATGCCTCCGCTTTCGCCGTCCGATCCCGCGCTTCCGGTCGAGCCGTTTTTGATCTTGAGAATACTGCCATCCGAGAACGTGACGATATTGGTGCCGCCGTCAATAGAGGATTCGCTTATATTGGTGATAGCAATTGAGGTACCGTCCGTGCCGTTTTCGCCCGCGTCGCCTTTTTCTCCACGCGGACCTTGCGGTCCTGTGTCGCCTTTTTCTCCTTTAGGACCTTGCGTGCCGTCGGCTCCGGGATCGCCCTTTTCACCCTTTTCGCCTGCGGGACCCGATTCGCCCGAATCGCCTTTTTCTCCCTTTTCACCCTTCAATTCGCCGCTGTCGAGGATTATTTTAACTGCTTCGCCTACGGCAAGATCGAGTGTTTCATTTGTGATGATATTTTCAAGAGCATCGGAAAGCCCCGTGATAGCGGAAATCGGATGCTGATCGGGGAAGGATCTTTCGGTGACGTCGCTGTGGCGGATCGCGGAAGAAGGATCGTAGTTGACCGTTGCTCCCGCAAGAGATGCTTCGATCGCGGGCATCGCGCCGAGTGTAGCCGTGATCTCTTTCATCAGATCACCTCTTTCGAGAGCGATGACTCAAAAACGACAGTACCGAGATCGGTACCTATGACGTCGCCGCCCGGAAATTTGCATCGCAGATTTATTCGTTGCTTTCCGCGGAGAGAGAATGTTTCCTTCTGACTCAGCGGTACGAGAAAAACGCCTATTTCCGCGTCGAATGTGATATCTCCGCCGTAAAGCGTTTTTCGTACGTGCCCGACGTGTCCCTCCACGACGGTAAAGGCGGAGGCGTCCGCCGCGCCGCTTGCCGTAACTATCTTTATCGGCAACTTGCAGGAATCGCCCGCCATCATCGGCACTCACCTCCGATTTCACATTTTTTCGGCACGCGAAAAAATATTTTGAGTGTGTTGATAAGTTCAATAATGAATTTTTTCATCGTTAACTTCCTTTCAGATTGATATGCGCCGAACCTCAAACGCTTATATTCAAGCTCCCGACAAGCCGATAGGCAGTTTGAGTGTTCGTATGTCAAAAATAGAACAAATGTTCTATTTGGGATAATTATACCACATAGGATGAAAAAAGTCAATAATAAATAACGCAGATAAATAAAAATCGTCGCTTTCAACAATGAATAGCCCTAATCAAACGGCATCTATGAGTTGAATGCAACGATAAAAAGCCCCCGAGAGCCTTAGCGTGATGTCCTTAACGGACAAATCACGCTAAACTATGATTGCCCATGTGGGCAAGTTATGAGTTATGAGATGCTCCGCATCATTATGGTTGGCTTCGCCAAGTTGAAGATTACAAGGGCAATCTTATCATAACGTTTGCGATAGCAAACTCATAACTCCAAACTGAAAAGCAGAAAAGAGAGGGATTCACGGAAGATTATTTCCGCGTTACCCTCTCTTCTGTTTTTATTGCAAGTTTCGCATTTGTAATACAATGCACAGGGCAAAGACCTTACCCCTACTTCAAATTCTCCAATAAGGACAACACCCATTTGCTTTCGGGGACAAAATCTGAATAATTATGGATTTACACTGTAAATGAATCTTATTTCATCTGCCTTTTTACTGTCTTCATAATGACCGTAAACGACCAGGCGTTCTCCGCTCTTTTGTTCCATAATGTAGTATAATCCGATGCCGATCTCGGAATAAGGAGTGACCTCATATGCGATCTCAGTATTTTCTCTCAGAAGCGCAGGAGATTTGAATTGATCACTCATACGGATAAAGGAATCGAAATTACGATCGCTTATGTCTACCCTTTTTACCGTGCCGTAGCGCTCTTTGCGACCTTGTGATACCGTATAAAGAATACCGTCTTCAATTTCTATTTCAGGAACCGCTTCGGGCGACATAACATAAGAGTAAATCGGATTATCATAGATCATAGATACTTTCCCGATCTCCTCGATCGGTGTGCCTTTTTCGGTAAGACGGACGTTTCCGTCGACTATAGTAATTTCAAACCAATGATCCATCGGGTTTGCGTCCGGTGTTCTTCCGGTGACGCGTATCGTGTTGTCGATCCACCTTGCGAATGAGAGATCTTGTATCTGCGAGTAAATAACGGTCTCGCATTCGGTCTTGCCTGTTTTTGCATCCTTGACTATGAAGATAAAGTTTTGATAATTTCCCAAATAGCCGCGGTGCATACTGCATTTTTCGGGCATTCCGTCGCCGTCAATGTCAAATGTCGCGCTGTCATATTCGGGAGCGACTTTGCTGTAATCATCGATGATCTGAAACTCCACCCAAGCCCCGTGAGCTTCAAAACGGTATCTGCCGGGAGAGAAAATGTCATAATGCGCGGAAACGCTATAAGGTACCGAGGTGTCATTTGCGATAGTTAATCCATCAAGATCGCCTGCGACAGTCGTACCTTTATTGGGCAAGGATTGTCTGTAATACAGCCAAACGCTTTTATGCTCCAGCTTTTCAAGCGAAGTTCCGTTATACTTATAGACCTCAAAATCGGGACCGATGTCTACGTCTTTCGTGCCGTTGTTTTCCCAATAGATCGCGAACACGATTTTACCATCCTCAAAGCGGACCTCTTTGAAATCAATGCTCACGTCTGCCACGTTGCATCCGAAATCTTCGATATAAACGTAATGCATCTTGCCCGAATCGCTATTGGGAGGAAGGAAACTGTATATGAGATTGTTCTCGCCTTTGGTGCCGGAGGCGGATCCCAAACCGAAGAAAATTCGTGCTTGCCGCTGGCATTTTTCGTTTTGCTCTTTTGCATACAGTTGAGAATCGAAGATCGACTTATTCAACAGTTTCCTCGGAAATTTTTGTTTGAGGCTGCTTGCGTATTCTGTACCGTCCATAGGTTCCCAATATTCGATCAGCTCATATTTCCCGTTTCCTTCTTTGACGGTAACGGCGGTCGGAATATGCGCGGATGTTTCCATCTCCAATTCCGTGCCGATATAACTGTATTCCTGGTACATGACCCACATATAGACCGTGGTTTCGGAGCCTTGTTGTGTTTTGCCGAGGGGTTCCCAATCAAAGCAGCAAGCTCTGGCTTCAGATTTTTCGGTGCGGAAATGCTCCAAAACCTGAGTGTCGATGAATGCTTTCAGATCATCGTCAATAGCAACGTTTGTTGTATCTATATCAAATTCAATCCAAGTCTTATATTGCTTATATCCTCCTTCATCAACCGAAAAGGGCATTATCAATCTGTAAGTTCCGTTTTTTGAAATATCAAACAATTGCGTTGAATACGATTTGTGTGCCGTGCTCTGCGGAGAAAGAATGTATCCTATGTCGGTAAAAGTATAAACTGTATCGGGATCTGTGTCGGTGAGCATAACATCGATCCATTCATTGCCTTCGAGGTATTTGATAGAATAGTGTTCGCCGTATAAGACTTCATTTTCCGTTTTATTGTGCCATACAATGTTGAATACCTTGTGACCGCCCGCGTTTGTATCTATTGATTTGACGGTTATATATACGCCCTCGTGATCAGTATAAATATCACCGTGAGGGCTTATGACGCTGCTTTTTTCGCCCGAGGGAGGATTTGTCAGAAAGCAAACCGCAACAGCGACACACGCCAGAATTGCTGTGATTATGATCCAGAACGCAGGCTTCTTATAGTTGAGGACCGATCTTATGCGACTCTTGACACCGACCTCTCCGAATGCGATGGGGCAAGCGGCGATCATCCGTCTGTTCACACTGCAAGAGAGAAGTGCCTCGGAATAGTCGGCTCTTGCGTCGTGATCGAGCTCCTTTATGACTTTTTCGTCGCAAGCAAGCTCAATATCGCGGCAAAGCAGAATGTAGCCGAGCCACATAAAAGGATTGAACCAATGGATTGTCAGCAAAAGAAATCCAAGCGGCTTCCAAAGGTGATCCTTGCGGCGGATGTGAGCTCTTTCGTGTGCAACGACGTGCCCGATATTCTTGTCACTGATGTTGAAGGGAAGATAAATCTTTGGCTCGATAAATCCGAGAACAAAGGGTGAAACCACGCTTTCGCTTTGGTAAATGTTATCCCGATACAGCACAGCGGTGCCGATCTTTTTTGTTAAGCGCAGATAGCTTGCAACGGTATATACCAAAAGCGCGGCGATTCCCGCAAGCCATATGCAGGAAAGGAGCAAAGTAACGTCAACGCTCTTTTTGACCGAAATATCCGGCTCGTTCGTCGGATATTCCACGGTGACATTCTCACCGGGAACAGGGCTCGGAACGATAACATCGGGAACTATAGGTTCCGAGTCTTGTACTTCTGCGGGTTTGACCCATTCGGTTTCCGGAAGCAAGCTCATCTCGCTCTCCACAGTGAAGGGGCAAATAAGCCGAATCGCAACAATGCCCCAAAGAAACACCGTGATCCATTTGGGCGCTTTGCGTAGAATCACGCGCAGGAGCAGTACCGCAAGAAGAATGAAGCTTGCGGAAATGCTCATATTTACGATGTTCAGAAAGAATTCTTTCATTTCGATTCTCCTTTCCGATAACGGTCAATCATCGCCTGAACCGCGTCGATTTCCTCATCCGAGATCTTACGGTGCTTTGTAAAAGCGGCGATAAAGGCGGGCAAAGAACCTTCGAAAGTTTTCTCAACCATTTCGTCTATCTCGGCTGCCTGGACTTCGTCCTTGCTTACAAGCGAAGAAACCACGGTGTTTTCGTTTTTTAGCACACCGCGCTCGGAAAGCCTTTTGATGACGGTATAAGTCGTTGTCGGCTTCCAACCGAGTTGCTCGCGGCAAAGAGAGACAAGCTCACTGCTTTTGATAGGCTCGTGTTCCCATAAAATAAGGCAAAAGCGATATTCGCTTTCAAATACTTTCGGTGTTTCCATTTTGAATGCTCCTTTCTCTAATACGTTAGAGTACATATATAGTCTAACACATTAGAGTGGGTTTGTCAAGGTTTTTTGCAAAATTCCCAAAAACTTTTTTATTGGCCTCAAAGCGAAAAGCGACTTATTCCAAAACCCTTGACAAATCAACACAAAAATATTATAATATATATGATTATACATTTTTCGGAGGTATAAAAAATGAAGGCAGTAATTACCGTTACGGGTAAGGACAACGTAGGAATCGTTGCAAAGGTTGCAACCGAGTGCTCCGCTATGGGGGCGAACATTATCGATATTTCACAGAGCGTTCTGCGCGAGTATTTCGCGATGATCGTTCTTGTTGATATTGACGGACTTTCCTGCGCGTTCGGAGATTTCGTTGACAAGATGAACGTCCTCGGCGACTCCTGCGGACTTCGCATCGCAACGATGCACGAGGATATTTTCAATTCGATGCACCGCATCTGATCGGAGTAGGCTATGCTTAATATTCACGATATACTTGAAACCATAAATATGATACGCGAGGAAAATCTCGATATCCGCACCATTACGATGGGCATATCGCTGATCGACTGCGCGGGCGACGATATAAACGCTGTCTGCGATCGCGTATATGATAAGATAACGACTAAGGCGGCTCGCCTTGTTTCGGTCGGTGACGATATCGAAAAGCAATACGGTATTCCGATCGTCAACCGCCGCGTTGCCGTCACACCCATTTCGCTTCTCGGAGGAAGATTTTCATCCGAGGACTACATAAAGCTCGCAAAGACCCTTGACCGTGCCGCAGATACCCTCGGTATCAACTTCATCGGCGGCTACGGCGCACTTGTACAGAAGGGCTGCACCGTGGGTGAAGAGCAGCTTATTGAATCTATTCCTTATGCTCTTGCCGAGACCGAGCGCGTTTGCTCGTCGGTCAATGTTGCATCGACCAAGGCGGGAATCAATATGAACGCCATTCAGAAAATGGGCGATATTATCGTCAAGGCGGCTGAGCTGACTGCGGACCGCGATTCCATCGGCTGTGCTAAATTCGTTGTATTCGCAAACGTTCCCGAGGACAACCCCTTCATGGCGGGTGCCTTTCACGGCGTTTCCGAGCCCGAATGCGTTGTCAGCGTCGGTGTTTCGGGCCCCGGCGCGGTTGCATCGGCGATTCAGCGCGTAGGTGACTGTGATCTTACAGCGCTTGCCGAGACCGTCAAGAAGACGGCGTTCAAGATCACGCGCGTAGGTCAGCTTGTTGCGCTTGAGGCATCAAAGCGTCTTGAAGTTCCTTTCGGAATCGTTGACCTCTCGCTCGCTCCCACCCCCGCAATAGGCGACTCGGTTGCTCACATTCTTGAAAACATGGGTCTTGAGACCTGCGGTTGCCCCGGCACGACGGCGGCTCTCGCACTCCTCAACGACGCCGTCAAGAAGGGTGGAGTTATGGCTTCCTCGCACGTTGGTGGACTTTCGGGTGCTTTCATTCCCGTTTCCGAGGACGCCGGCATGATCCACGCCGCACGCATCGGTGCGCTGACTCTCGAAAAGCTCGAGGCTATGACGGCAGTCTGCTCGGTCGGTCTTGATATGATCGCCATCCCCGGCGACACCCCCGCGGCAACCATCTGCGGAATTATTGCCGATGAAATTTCCATAGGCGTTGCAAACACCAAAACCACGGCGGTCAGAGTTATTCCCGCAGTCGGCAAGAAGGTCGGCGACGAGGTCGTATTCGGCGGACTTCTCGGAAGCGCGCCCATTATGCCCGTCAATACTTATTCCCCCGCGAAATTTATCGCGCGCGGAGGCAGAATTCCCGCGCCGATCCACAGTCTTAAGAACTGATGATCATTGATTTCCATACCCACGCGTTCCCCGAAAAGATCGCGGCGCGCACGATCGAAACGCTTATTGCAAACACGGCGCGCATCAGCGATTATCCGATGACGAACCATACCGATGGCACTGCGCGCGGACTTCTTGAGGTCGAACGCGCCGCGGGTGTCGATCTCTCGGTAGTGCTTCCGATCGTAACGAATCCGAAGCAGACCGAAACCATAAACCGCGTTGCAAAGGAAATCAATGAGGCTGCTTGCGGACTTTATTCCTTTGGCTCGCTTCACCCATCCGATCCCGCTGCGACAGCATGGGTGGACAGGCTCGCGGAGGACGGCTTCAAGGGGATCAAGCTCCATCCCGAATTTCAGAATATTTACGCCGATTCGGATGAGGCTATGAAAATTTACCGCCGTGCCGCAAAATACGGTATGACCGTTGTTCTCCACGCGGGGCGTGATATAGGATTTCCGCCTCCCGTGAAGACTGCGCCTGATATGCTCCTTCGTATTCTCGAACGCCTCCCCGATCTGAAGCTCGTTGCCGCGCATCTCGGCGGCTGGATGATGTGGGATGAAGTTGCGGAAAAACTGGTCGGTACGCCGATATATTTCGATACCGCGTTTATTTCGGATTTTATAGATAAAGGCGTGGCGAGGGATATTATCAGCGCACACGGCGCAGATAAAGTGCTTTTCGGAAGTGATGCACCCTGGGAAGACCCCGCGAGAGCACTTTCCTTTTTGAGATCTTTGGATATTGACCCGGAAGATTTGAAAAAAATATGCGGTACGAATGCCGCAGGATTGCTTGGTATTGAAAAATGATTGAAAGAAAGATTTACGAAAATATAACCACGGGCGAGGAGCGCGCGCTTTACGGCCTGCGAAACGCCGACGTTATTGCCTGCAACTTTGAGGGCGAGGAGGACGGCGAATCGGCACTCAAGGAGTGCATCGGCATCGACGTTCTTCGTTGCAATTTCCGCCTGCGTTATCCGCTCTGGCATTGCACCGATTTCACTCTGCGCGAGTGCAAGCTTGATAAAGGTGTCCGCGCGCCGCTTTGGTATTGCAAAAACGGAAAATTCGAGGATTGCGAGATCCTTGATGTCAAGGCTCTGCGCGAATGCGAGAATATGAGTTTTAAGAAATGCACCGCAACATCTACCGAATTCGGCTGGAGATGCCGCGGCGTACATATCGAGCACTCCGAGGTCACAAGCGAGTATTTCCTCTTCGAGAGCCGCAATATCAAGCTCGATAATTTCACTCTCAACGGCAAGTATTCTTTCCAATACACCGAAAACGTCGAGATCTCGAACTCAACGCTGAATACCAAGGACGCTTTCTGGCACGCCAAGAACGTCACTGTCCGCGACAGCGTCGTGAGGGGCGAGTACCTTGCGTGGTATTCGGAAAACGTCACCTTCATCAACTGCCACATCGTCGGCACACAGCCGCTTTGCTACTGCAAGGGACTGAAACTGATAAATTGCACCACAGAAGGTTGCGACCTCTCCTTCGAGTATTCCGAAGTCGACGCGACCGTCAAGGGCAATATTCTTTCGGTCAAGAATCCTCTTTCCGGCAAGATCGTAGCCGATTCGATCGGCGAAATTGTGCATGAGGGCAGTGTCAAGGAATGCGATTGTGAGATAATTGTGAATGAGTGACTAGTGACTGGTGGTTAGTGACTAGTGAAGGATAATTCTCATGTTGCTCGAAAATTTTCATTAAAATTAAAAATTGAAAAAGATCCGGTTTTAATGCTGCATTAACCCCGGATCTTTTTATTATGTTGTAAAATTATTAGCTAATCGAAATCTTATCACAGCTGAACAGAATTATTGAAATAATTTTCGAACACAGTGAGAAAATTTACCTTTCACTAGTCACTAGTCACTAGCCACTTTTTCCTCAAGCACGAGGCACAAACTATGACAACAAAAATCGCATAGCACGAGAACCCTCCGCAACCGTCCTGAACGGGTACTTCTGTTTCTGGAGTTATCGTTGTTTCGGGAACAGTTGTAGTTTCGGGTGCATTGGTCGTTATTTCGGTTTGTGTTGTTTCGGGCTTTGTTTCGGGTGGATTGGTTTCATCTATGCGTTCGCTATTTGAGTATGTATCGCCGGAAAGAGTTACCCAACCTCGGCTTTTGTCAAGAGAGGGGAAAGAGTCTTCGCCGATCTTCTGATAAAAGGCAAAACCTTCTTCGAAAGCAGAAGATGCGTATTTTTCGCTTGCCGCCGCAAGATTGATCTCGTAGGCTACCTTGCCGGAGGCAATGTCCTCGGGAGTAGTGTGGATAACGCCTTCGTAGGGCTCAAATAAGTATGTATTGGCGTAAGATGCAGCCCACATGTGATCGGTGTAAGAAAAATATTTATACTGATCTTTGTGAAGCATATAGACGGCGTTGACATCGTACATGCTTGTGTCAGCAGAAGAGCTTCCAACAAAAATATTGAAATCAAAAGCGGTTATTGCGCCTTCGTGTTTTGTGATGTTTCCTGTATCAATACAATATTTGATCGTTGTGAAAGCAGAGTTTGTGTAGGCGACCAATGCTGAGGCGTAATCATAATACAACGCCTTGTCGTCAGCTTTCTTTGTCCGCCCGTAGGTGACGTCGCCCGTATTGATACAAAACTGCATATCAATGAATGCGCTCGATTGGCTTGCATAACAATATCCAACCAAACCTCCGGAGCGGTACGGTGCGTCTATATTGCCGTTGTTGGTGCAGCCCCAGACCTTGTAGACTCCTATGTTTTTGCTGCATCCGATATGGCCGAGAATTCCGCCGGCATCGGATGCTCCCGTGCCATGTGTTCCGTCCGCGGCGATATAGGTGTCCTCGACTGTGACGTTTCCGTTGTTGGTCGAATTGTAAATTTCAACGTAGTTTTCGGCGGCATTGAGCGCGGCTCTCGCAACAAGTCCGCCTGCGATGCCGAGGTTGCCGTTCAGGTAGACATTGCCGTTGTTGATACAGCCGTTCATTATGACCGTGTCGATGACCGCGCCGAATCCGCCCGCACGGGGCTTTTCATCTGCGGTCGAATCAAGATATATCGCACCGTTGTTTAAGCAGTTCGTGAATTTAACGGCAGCACCCTCGCACGTGCCGACGAAGCCCGAGGCGTATTTTGCATAGCCCATGACCGATACGTTTGCGTTGTTAGTGCAGTTTATTGCCTCAAATCCCTTTGATGATGTCAGCGCGAAAGCGGAGGCGTCTTCATCAGTCTTGACGACTTTGCCGTCAATGGTCAGGTTTTCTACCTTGCCGGAAAAATCATCGAATACGGGATTTGATACCGTCAGCGTTTTGCCGTTGCCGTTGAGTTTGCCCTCAAAAGGCTTGTAATAAGTCCGCGTCAGGGTTATATCTGCGGTCAGGTAATATTCGCCGCCTGATTCCATTGCCAAAAATTCTTCGGCAGTCGAGATCGGGGTTCCCGACGCCGCTGATGCAGTAAAAGGAGGAAGCGTCGAGATAATCAAAATTATGCTCAAAAGGCAGATGAGTGTCTTTTTCATTAGTGCAACTCTTTCATTTATATTGTAATATTATATTATCATATTTTCGCGGGTTTGTCAAGAAAAAAGATCTGCTTATCCTTTCGTACAAGCAGATCTTTTTATACTATTTTTCGTTATTCATTCCGCACTTGCCCGAGCATTGCTTTGCATAGGGGCAGCCGATGCATTTGGCGCCTTTTTTCTTCTGCCTGTAGAGGTAGAAGCATATTGCGCCGATAACGGCGGCTACGATGAGAATGACGATGATATCGGTAAGATGTTCCATTATTTTTTAAGTGAAGCTATGCGTTTGTTGTTCTTTGCGATTAGGGATGCGATGAAGGCGATCATTAGAGCTACCGCGATCGCGCCGCCGACGGTCCCTCCGATATTGAGTGCTTGGGGGGCGGTGATCAGAGTGCCGATCGTGTTGACGAGGTAGCCGATGGTGAATCCCATAAAGAGCTGAAGTCCGATTCCGCTCCAGAGCCATTTTGCGCTCTTGAGCTCGGCATTCATCGAGCCGATAGCCGCGAAGCAAGGGGGAGAGAAGAGGTTGAACATCAGGTATGCGAGCGCCGCAGCCTTTGTGATGGCAATGATGCCCGCAACCTCTGCACCCGAGCCCTCGATCATCTCAAGGTCTTCCACGTTGATAAGATTTTCAAGTCCGACAAAGCAGACGGCAAGCGTGCCGACCACGTTTTCTTTTGCGATGAATCCGGTAACAGCCGCAGCGGCAAGCTGCCAGGAGAGAACTCCTACAACGGGAACGAGCAGGTATGCGAAGGGAGAAGCGATGGTTGCAAGAATCGAGTGGTCCGCGCTTTCTGCAATCTTGAACGTCCAGTCGAAGGTCTGCATGATCTGGACCGCGGTGTTGCAGAGAAGAATAATTGTAGCCGCCTTCACTATGTATTCCCAGCCGCGGCTGCACATCGAGATAAATGCTCGCCAGAAGGAGGGAAGCTTGTATTCGGGGATCTCCATAATGAAGTAATTGTTCTTCTTTTTGCTACCCGTGATCGCGTTGACAAGAAGTGCCGCGATGAAGATGATGACGATACCCGAAAGGTACATCACCCAGCTTACCCAGCCTGCATTGTCGAAGAATGCGCCCGCAAAGAGCGAGATAACGGGGATCTTCGCGCCGCATGGCATAAAGGGCGCGATCATTGCGGTCGCGCGGCGTTCGCGCTCTCCGGGAATGGTTCGGCAAGCCATAACTCCCGGAACCGAGCATCCGATTCCGATAACGAAGGGGATGACCGATTTGCCCGAAAGACCGACTTTCTTGAAGATAGGGTCGAGAACGACCGAAACGCGCGCCATATATCCGCAATCCTCAAGCAGGGCAATGAGGAAGTACATTACCATAACGAGGGGAAGGAAGCCTACAACTGCTCCAACGCCGCCGATGATGCCGTCCACGACGAGCGCGTAAACGATGGGCGAGGCATCGACCATGAGCGAACCTACCCATTCGCTGAACATGTCAATAAGTGTTACAAGACCGGGGATGACTGTGCCGTTTTCGAATTCGTAGCCTTCCGCGATCCATGCGCCGAGCCAGCTCTGCGAGATCTGGAAGACGAGGAACATTACAACCGCAAATATCGGGATGCCGAGCCATTTGTTGGTCAGAATATCGTCGATCTTGTCGCCGACGGTGATCTGATTGCTCTTTACCGTACGGTGCTCGACTTCTTTTACGATCTTGCCAACGAATTCAAAACGCTTGCGGTCGGCATCTTGAACCGCTGCCTTATCGGTAAGGTCGATGTCACCCTGCGAGTAGGGAGCGGTCTGGACCTTGCCTATATTGGCGGTAACTGCTTCGATAACCGATTTTAAGCCGTCTGCTGAGGTTGCTGTGGTGTTTATAACGGGGCATCCGAGCTTTGCGGAGAGCTTGTCGGAATCGATATCCGTCTTCTTTTTCTCGTTGATGTCGCTTTTATTGAGTGCAACGACAACGGGCACGCCAAGCTCGAGAAGCTGTGTGGTGAAGAAAAGACTTCTGCTGAGGTTGGTTGCGTCAACTATGTTGACGATAGCGTCGGGATTCGAATTCTTGACGTATTCGCTTGTAACGCTTTCCTCGCTTGTGAAGGGCGACATCGAGTAAGCGCCGGGAAGGTCAACGGCTATAAGCTCTTCTTCGCCCGAGCAGAAAGATTTTTTTATGGTGCTTTCTTTTTTGTCAACGGTAACGCCCGCCCAGTTGCCGACTTTTTCGTTGGAGCCTGTCAGGGCGTTGAACATCGTTGTTTTACCCGAATTGGGGTTTCCTGTCAAAGCAATTCTCATGAAAGGGAATTATCTCCTTGATATGCAAATGATTTGGTTAGCGTAGGCTAACTCGACTTCGTAAATAATTGGCAGAGAGCCCTGGCTTAAATTTTTATGGCTTCTGCCAGATGATTGTCAATGCTGTATCTGCCGTCCTTGATGGAAACGGTACAGCCTTTTCTTCTTTGTCTGACGACGGTGATCGGCTCCCCACTGTAGCAGCCGAGGGAGAAGAGGAACGAGGTGAGCTCATCGTCCTCAAGCGCGATATCTTTGATTATGTATTCTTTTCCTTCAATAGCGTTTCTGAGTGTCATTTTGTCACCGTAATATATATGATTTCAGAATATGGGTTAGCTTATGCTAACCGACGGTTAGACACAACTAACTGCTTTTACAACATAATTATATACATTTTTTTCCCTTTTGTCAACCGATTTGGCAAAGATTTTTCAATTTTGTAGGATTTGACAAACCAAATTGCGCGTAAGTTAATTCGGATTGTTAAAATAGCGCATAAAAATCGGATGCCGCAAATCGGCATCCGAAAGATTTATTTGCTGATAACCTCGAGTATCTTTTTAAGCAGTTCTTCAGTCGTCGGGTTCTGTTCGCGCTCGATGCGAGCCTTTTCGTCTGCTTCAGCTTTCGCTTTGGCGGCTGCTTCGTCGGCAAGGCGCTTTTTCTCCGCAAAATAAGCGCTGACGGCTTTTTTGTCGCGGATCTTGATACCGTGCTCGCGCAGTTCTTTGCGCTCGTGTCGGTCAAGTGTTTTTTCGGCGATTTTTTCGCTGAGTTCTTTTCTGTCCTCGCGCACCTTATTTATGATTTTCACTATCGTGAAGAGAACGATCGCGATAAGGAAGAAGTTGATAACTGCATTGATGAACGCGCCCCAGTCGATGTATATCGAGTTGGCAAGGTCGATCTCCCGACCGATCACGGTTCCTCCTTCATCAAGAACGTCCGCGTAGACGATTTTGAGATAGGTATATATCTCGCTGAGCGAATCGGCGTCGAAAATGGTTGCAAGAATGAAGTTTACGATCGGCTTCAGAATATTATTGCTCATTGCGGTGACGATGGCGGTAAAAGCACTACCGACAATGACACCGACGGACATATCGACCACGTTGCCGCGGTTGATGAATTTTTTGAATTCGGTGACGTAATTATTCATCAGTATCCCTTGACTTCCTCAGCCTTCATGAGCTTGACGAGTGCGCTGGTGCCGAGTCTGGAAGCACCGAGATTTACGAAAGCTTCTGCGTCCTCAAAGGATCGGATGCCGCCCGCAGCCTTGATCTTAACGCCCTCGGGAACGTTTGCCGCAAAGAGCGCGATGTCCTCGCGGGTAGCGCCGCCGGTGGAGAAGCCGGTGGAGGTCTTGATATAATCTGCTCCCGCCGCGCCGACGATCTTGCACATCTTGATCTTTTCCTCGTCGGTCAGAAGGCATGTCTCGATGATGACCTTGAGGATCTTGTCGCCGCAAGCTTTTTTGACCTCACGGATATCTTCCTCGACCAAGTCGAACTTGCCGTTCTTGATATTGCAGATATTGGCAACCATATCGATCTCGTTTGCTCCGTTTGCGATGGCATCGCGTGCTTCGGCGCATTTAGCCGCAGTTGTGGTGTAGCCGAGAGGGAAGCCGATAACGGTGCAGAGATTCAGCTTGCCCTCGGTGTAATCGCGGGCAAAGGGAATGTAAGTTGCGGGAATGCATACGGATGCGGTCTCGTATTTGATCGCGTCGTCGCAGATGACCTTGATCTCCGCCTCGGTCGCGGTGGGTGCGAGGAGAGTGTGGTCGGCATATTTGAGAAGTTCCTGTTTCGTCATTTTGATGACCTCCGGATATTTTTAATCAATGCATATATTATATCACAAATTAAGGAAAAAATCAACACGGTAATTGTTAAGATGCGTTTACTTAACCAATAGTTGCAAATTGATGCATCAAATATGTGATTATATGTAAAATTTAGCTTTTACCTAAACTGCGCGGTGATTGACATTTAGCACATTTTGTTATATAATTATGCTAACAAAGAATCGACGGAGGTCAAAAATGGCAGGAATAGAGAATTTCGGAAGCATCGTTCTTGAGGCAAGACGCAAGGCGGGAATGACTCAGGAAGCCTTTGCGGGCAAGCTCGGTATCACTCCGCAGGCTGTTTCGAAATGGGAAAACGGACTCGGATACCCCGACGTAACACTCTTTCCCGAGATCGCGGAGGTGCTGGGGATACCCATCGAGAGCCTTTTTGGCGTTGAGAGCGATCAGGGCAAGCTCGTCCCGTTCCCACAGAAAAAGGACGGACTGAATTACATATTTTCGCACAATAACCGCGCCTGCTATTCCTCCAAATCCCCCGAGCGGATAGATAAGGAAAAGCATATTGCGTATTTTACTGACGGCAGCCAGGCGGATCTCGGCCGCGCCAGCGCGGTGAACGTCGGTGCGGGAGAGATAAGATTCTTCGAAGCCGAAGAGCAGGATGATATTTTTGACAGCGGAAAGACCGAGTTTCTCCGCGAATTCCCCGATTTTTCATCAGTGACCGCAAAGCTTTCGATGTCATGCGAATTCCGCATAAAGCATTCGGAGAACGGAAAAGGCCGGATCGAAGCAAACGGTAATTCAAAATTCATATCGCGTATAAATGCCGAGCTGAACGGCGATACGCTTGAGATATCGTTCAAAAAAGACGATTCGGACAGCGGAAGCCGTTCGAGAAACACGCTCACGGTTTTTCTTCCAACCGAACGCGGGAGTGTTTTCAAGATCTCGGTAAGCGGTTCCGGAAACTGTAAAGTCGAGCCCTCGTGCGGTATTCTCGAGATCTCGGTTGCGGGAAGCGGGGACGTTATTGCCGCCGACTGCAACAGAATGGACTGCAGAATATCGGGCAGCGGATCGGTCAAGGTCGGTGACGTTGCGTTCGGAGCCAATATTTCGATCAGCGGCTCTGGAGATATTGAGGCGAAGGCTCTCTGTGCGCCTCTCATAAAGATCGCGGGAAGCGGATGTATCAGAGCGCGCCGGGTCAGCGGTGACGAGATGAATATCAGTATTGCAGGATCCGGTGACATAGAATGCGGCGGCGAAGTTGATACGCTGAAGCTGAAGGTTCAGGGTTCGGGCGGACTTGACGGCGCCGGGCTGACAGTCGGAGAGGCGCATATTGCCGTTTCGGGCGGCGGAGATATAGTGATCGGCAGGATCAGACGCGCGTCATATGAAACGCTTGGGAAGAATACGAATTTTAAGGTCCTTGCGAGAGGGGAATAGTTGAGGTAAGCGCTTATTTCCAAATTGTCTTTCGGTATTCGAGGAATTCATCTACCTGTTCTTTGGTGTATTTTTTACTAAAACTTGGTGTGTGTTTGTTCCAAAGATCCGCCAAAAGCTCTATGCTTTTACGGTTCTTACGAAGGTTCCACCTTTTCAACGTGCGCTCTTTTACAGCATAGAGTATTAAATAATCTCGAGTTTCTTTATATATTCGTTTGTAATCTTTGTTTTTGAGTAATTCGGGATGTTCGCGCAGATAGTTAAATATGTGATTTATACAGTACGACGGTGATGGCGAAAATCCGCAGCGAATTGCGGTTTTGCTGCTTAAATATTCAATTCGCCTTTTGTTGAAACCGTAATAAATATAATATTTTATAATTTTAGCCTCTTGCGAGCTTCCTTTATCGCTTTGCTCGCATTCAGTGCTATAACATGTATTAGTTCCTTCGGAGAGATCGTTGCTCTCTTCGAAGGAATTTTTTGTTTCTTGTTTTTTTATTATTTTGAAGCAGAAAAGTACACTTTTTCATTAATTGTATCTCCTTTTAATCAAATTGACCAGTATAACGGACAATATTTACAATGATTATATCATAAAATATTAAAAATTGCAACCGATACTGGTCAAAAAGGAGATGCGTTATGGAACAAAAACTCAGATGTGATTTGTATATGGGTGGTAACCTCAGACGTTTGCGTGATAAAGCTGCTATTTCGCAGGAGAAACTTTGTGCCGAATTGCAGCGCCGCGGTTGCGATATAGGCAGAACCACTTATGCCAAGTATGAGGCAGGAGAATTGAATATCAAGGTAAGCGTTATTGTGGAATTGAAGAAAATATATAATTGCGATTACGATGAGTTTTTCAAGGGACTTGATAATAGGTTTAATTAAATTGTGATCACCGTGCGATCTGATTCTGTAAATCGGAGCTTTCACAATTTATGAGACAATCGACTTACAGCTTGCACGGAAACCGTAGTGATATGTTTGTACTTGCAAGCAGGGGTGAAGGGGGCGCAGCCCCCTTCATCGCTTACGATGTCATCCTGAGGGCGCGTCCGCAGACCGCTTGGCGCCCGAAGGATCTCGTGACGCGCAAATCGTTCTTTGCGCGTCGCGGTGCTGGCGAAGTGGTCTGCACTGCACCAAAAAACTAAATATATATGAAAATGGAAAATCACTGTGTAGTTTCAAAATTACATAGTGATTTCGTTTATGTTGACTTTAGAATGTGCGAACAAAGCACTTTATCAAAGCTTTACGGCGATTTACAGCAGACTTCCTCGTTTTGGCCCCGCGCTGACCGAGGAACAACCCGGTCAGCACGAGATCCTTCGGCGGCAAGGCGTCTGCGGACGCCGCCTCAGGATGACATCGTTCTTTTTGCAGGGGGCTGCGCCCCCTGCACTCCTGCTTGCGGGGGGGGACACAGCTTTCTGCTTTTTGGAGGCGGATCGTAGCCAT
>JAZSLM010000096.1:0-11011 GCA_045535375.1 Eubacteriales bacterium | reverse complement strand
AGCATTACCGTCTGATCAGGGCAAACGATGCTGTAAAGACCCTCGGGAAACTTTAAATCAAAAAAAAGAGAGAACTGCGTTCTCTCTTTTTTTTGATGTTATCTTGTGGGCTTTACGGTGAAGGAGAAGGAGAATTCCTTTTCGTCGAAGCGATCCTCCTTATAAAGCTCGGGACCGCAGGAGTTGGAGCCGATGCCGGTGTGTCTGTAGTCGATGTTAACAACGGTTTCCTTCAGAGGAACGAGCTCATAATCGTGCTTGGTCTTCGCAAGCTGCTCGGGAGTGAAGTGCGAGCAGTTGAAGGAAAGTGCCTTGCCGTCAGCGAGGCAGAGAAGTCCGTGGCGGCTCTCGTTGGTCACAGCAACCCATTCGGTGTCTGCGTGCGCCATATTTTCCTGAGGACGGATGTAGTGCTCGAAGTGGTCGACCACTCTCTCGCTGAACTTGCCGAGGTAGGTGGAATTGCGGAGGTCGATATAGCTCTCACCGGGGCCTCTGCCGAAGTATTCAAGCTTTTCGCTGCCCTCGGGCATATTGAACTGAACGCCGAAGCGGGGAAGTGCGGGCAGACTTGCGCCGACCTTAACGTCCATCGCAACAGCAAGCTCGCCTGCTGCGTCGATTTTATAGGTTGCCTCGATGCGAGCGGTGGGGGCGAGAAGCTTTGCACCGAGCGAGAGGGAAGCCTTGACGGTAACGCCGTTCTCGTCTGCGTTTTCGATAGCTACTGAATAGCACTTGACAGCGGTTCTGTCAAATCCCTGATTGTACCAATCGTTCTTGATACGGCGGTCGTTGTCGGTGGGAGCGCGGAATACGGTGGGAGTCATCGGAGTTGCAAGCATTTCCTTGCCGTTGTCCTTGATCGAAGCAACAAGACCGCAAGTCTTGCAGATCTTATAGGAGGTCTCGCCGACCTTAACGAGGATCGCCTTGTCGTTTTCGCAAACGCTTACGGGTGCGGTCTTTACAGCAGCGTCGATGCTTGCTCTGGGAGCGACAGCGAGCTTTTCCTGATGGAAGCCGACCTCGAATCCTGCCTCTGCCCAGGGAGTTGACTTGATCTGACGCGCGGAGAAATTGATCGTGCAGATGCCATAAAGCTCCAATCCTTCAAGGTCGATCTTGTACTTTCTCGAACGCTGGGGAGCGACCTTCAGCTCGGAAATGATACCGTCGCGGACGATCTTACCGTCGCATTCGACGCTCCAATAGAGCGAGAGGTCTTCAAGAGATGTGTAATAGCGGCGGTTCTTTATGCGGAACGAGCCGTCTGCGCCGACTTCGCTGATAACGAAGGGCTTGAGCACCGCCTTGTGCTCCTTGATACCGGTGTGAGGACGGCGGTCGGGGTAAACGAGACCGTCAACGCAGAAGTTGCCGTCGTGCGGGAAATCGCCGAAGTCGCCGCCGTAAACGTAGTGGGGATCGCGGTAGATGTCGTCACCGGTGGCAACCGAGTGATCGATGAACTCCCAAACGCATCCGCCGAAGAAGTGGTCGTTCGCGTAAATGACATCCCAATACTGCTTGAGATCGCCCGGGCCGAGACCCATCGCGTGGCAGTATTCGCAAAGGAAGTAGGGCTTGGTGTATTTCTTGTCGGTAAGATATTCCTGCATCGAATCGAATGAGGGATACATACGGCTCGATACGTCATACCAATCAAGCTCATAAAGCCCCGTATATTTGCCGGCATCCTGAATAGTTCCGGGTTTGTAGTTGGGATTCCAAAGTCGTCTTGATGCATCCTCGCAATGGATCATTGCCTCGGGCATACGGGATTTAATATATGCGGACATCTTTTCCTGATTCTCGCCGACACCCGATTCGTTTCCGAGCGACCACATAATGATCGAGGGATGGTTCTTGTCGCGCTCGAACATTCTCTGCGCGCGGTCGAGAAGCGATTCGGTCCAAGCTTCCTCGCGGGAGAAGTAATCCCAGTCGCCGACTTTCTGCATACCGTGGGTCTCATAGTCGGTCTCGTCGCAGACGAAGAATCCGAGCTTGTCGCAGAGAGTGTAGAAGCGGGGATCGTTCGGATAGTGGCTGGTGCGGATCATATTGAAGTTGTAGCGCTTGAGGATGTAAAGATCCTCGAGCATATGATCGGTGGGAGTAGCCGAGCCGAGAATGGGATGGCTGTCGTGGCGGTTTGCGCCGTGAACCTTTACCTTCTGACCGTTAATGTATACGATTCTGTTCTTGATCTCGATGGTGCGGAAGCCGACGTACTGAACAATGTATTCTTCGCCGCACTTGATAACGAGGGTGTAAAGCTCGGGTTTCTCGTCACTCCAGAGCTTGGGGTTGCCGACGAGCATTTCAAACGCGCCGCTGCCGTCAAGAACGATCGATCCGCCGCTTTCCTCGTGACCCTTGGGATCGAGAAGCTTGTAGTCGATCTGTGCCTTGCCGGTGAGCTCTGCCTCGACCTTGAGAACAGCCTGAGTGTACTTCGCGTTGATGCTCTGGCGGCAGTAAAGATCGGAAATGTGAGCGGTGTCGCGTGCAAGGAGATAAACTTCGCGGAAGATGCCCGAATAGCGGAACTTGTCCTGATCCTCAAGATAGGAGCCGTCGCACCACTTGAAAACGAGAACCTTGATGGTGTTCTTGCCTGCGGTGAGCTTATCGGTGATCTTGAATTCGCTGGTCATGTGGCTTACCTGGCTGTAACCTACGAACTGATCGTTGATGTAGAGATAGAAGCAGGAGTCAACGCCCTCGAAGTTGATGTAGATATCCTTGCCCGAAAGATAGTCCTCGGTGAGCTCAAAGCTGCGAACGTAGAGCGCGGAGGGATTTGCATCGGGAACGTGGGGGGGATCAACGGGGTAAGGGTAGTTTACGTTGGTGTAATTGGGGGTATCGTATCCCTTGCCGAGAACAGTCTGCCAGGAGCGCGGAACAGTCATCTTGTCGAAGCCACAGGAGCAGAAGCCCTCGGCGGTGAAATCCTCGATCATAGAGGGAACGGGATAGAATTTGAAATCCCAGTCGCCGCAAAGCGAGAAGAAGCGCGCACTTGCCGCACGGTTGTCGGTCAGCGCAGATGCTTCGCTGTGATAAGGAACGAAATACGCACGCGGCTTCTCACAGCCGTAATGCAGAACCTCTTGGGATTTGTGGAATTTGTATTCAAAGCTCATGTTGTGATCTCCTTGAACGTTTATTTTTATAATTAGTATTATTATCTCATATTTTTAAGGGATTGTCAAGATAAAAAGAGAAAATACTTGATTATTTTGTTGGTAATATTATTTTCACGGACGTGCTTCAAAACTTAAATATTTACTTATTTATAGTGCGAGTCTGTAGGGGACGGCGCCCTCTGACGTCCCAAGCTCAATTAAACCATTGCTGTGCATTGAATCAAGAAGATATCATTATAGTTTTTGAATTTCGCCGACGTAATTAATTCGTGCTGTAATGGGACGTCGAGGCGCCGTCCCCTACAGACTCGTATTGAAATTTGAGGATGAATAATGCTTTTCATTCGTTCTGCGTATTAACATTACCTTGTCTTAAAATAAAAATCTTGACAATACCGCATCTTTATGATAAAATAACCTTGTAAACTAATCACACCCGACAGCCGAGCCGCTGACGAGTTTTTCGAAAATATCAGCGCACAAGTATGTCGGGTATACCGTATACTTGTGCTTTTTTGAAAGGATATCGACAATGAAACGAATAACCTTATTGATTTTTGCTGTTAGTTTTATTATGCTATCCCTCACCTCGTGCTCTGCGCCGAATTCGATTGAGATCACATCGAAAGATTACCCGAAGCTGACAAAAATGTCGCCGAGTGAATTTGACAAAGAAAAAGAAATAGAGCGGGAATTGGCTGCAATGGAGGACGATGAATTTGTCTATCGCGTCTGCTATCTGACGGTAGAAGATGGCGATTTGCGTGTCGATAATAACGTTGATTACTATCGTGCAACTCAAGAAGAAACCTTCAATTTCGGGTATCTCGTAGGCGTAAATATTGGCGAGTTTGACGGTTGGGTCAGATGGTTTCCGTATCACTCTTCTCATTATCCGGAAGGAGAATCACCCGAATCAATTCTTCTTTCAAAAGAGAATTACAGTTTCATTATCAAAGAAGACAACGACAATGCTTTTGTAGTTTGCGAAATTCCGACTTTCGGCGTTAAAGACGGAGAAACGTCCGGCGAGACCGTTGTATATGATTTTGATGTGATATGGGACAAAAATGACAGCGAAGCCGGATATGATATATCTTGTACCGAGATCGCAAGATTTGCGGGTGCTGTGACGGCATATTATTTATCCGAAGAAGACGGATGCATATATTTCGCAACCGATATGAGTATAGTAAAAATGACATTTGACGGCAAGATTGAGGAACTTGTATGGGTGGATTATTTTTATACGATCGGTGTTAACTCCATAGTTAAGTTTGAAGGCGAACTCTACTGCGGTTCCGCGCGCGGAATCTACCGCTTCAACCCCGAAACCGGTGAGGATTTCTGGTATCAAATGGATTATGGAAAGTATTTGGATTAATTGGTGAAAGGAGAGTAAAATGAAACGAATTACATCATTTATGCTAACCTTTATTATTCTTTTGTTTGCCCTAACCTCTTGTTCATCATCCGATACAATCGCAGTCACCTCAAAAGATTACCCAAAGCTGACAAAAATGTCACCGGGGGAGTTTGACAAATATCGGGGTTCGGATTTCATTTTGGTGACTTCTGAATGGCATAATTACAGTTGTAAGCTATTTGTTGAAAATGGGGAACTATTTGTTAGCAATGAAGAAGCGGATATTCCATATGCGCAATATGCTATGTTCAGTGAAGGTTATCTTCTCGGAACGGACCTTGGCGAGTTCAGCGGATGGGTCAGATGGTGTCTTTATGAAGAATCGATATATCCCGAGGACAGAACTCCGACCGTTAAGGAAACAGTACTGTCTGAAGATAACAGCCGATTCATTATAAAGCCTACAAGACATGCAGAATATGCATTTGTTATTCTGGATACGGTGTGTATGGTAGCGGATTATGACATTGATACGGTTATTTACAGATTCGAGCCGATCAGAGACGGTTCGGGATATGATTACAGACTTGAATTCAAAGAGATCGCATCGCTTGGCGGCAATGCCACCGCATATTTTAATTGCGAAGAGGAAGAATGCATATATCTCGCCACCGAATGCGGCATTACAAGGTTGAAATATGACGGAACGGTTGAAACCGTTGTTGAAGAAGATAATTTCCGGTATATGGTGCAAATTACTTCGATCGTTCTTTATGAAGGTGAGCTTTACTGCAGTTCTCCTCTCGGAATCTACCGCTACAACCCCGAAACCGGTGAGTCGCTCTGGTATCCTATGGATTATGAAAAGTATGTCGAATAAGTCTTGATTTTTACCGCCAAATGTGCTAAAATATATAGCAAATCTTTTTAAGCTCACGGAGGGTATTATGAAACTCATCAACTCCCCATTCGGTTCGGTCGGACATTCTCTCGCTGCAACACTCAAAGCCGCACGCGAAACGAACGACAAATATATCGACATTCCTTACGGTGAATACCACGTTTATAAAGAGGACAGCGAGCATACCGTTCTTTGCGTTTCCAATCACGGTCACAACGGCTACAAGACCGCGGCTCTCGTTATAGAGGATTTCGACGGTCTGACCGTCGACGGCAACGGCTCGACCTTCATTCTTCACGGCTGTATGGACTTTGCCATCGTCAACCGCTCGAAGAATATTACTATCAAAAACGTCACCGTCAAGTGCATCGACATCTGCAATTTCCAGGGCAAAGTCGTTGAATCAAGCCCCGAAATGGTCAAGGTATATCTCGGTGAGGAACACCCCAAACTCTACCGCTACGGCAGAGCGCTCTTTGAGGACATCGAGCACGAAAGAGTGCCCTTCACAAGAACTCTCGAATACGATCCCGCAACCAAGAAGATCCGCCGCGGTCTCGGTGACGATAACTTCGGTAAGCCCTTCTTCAATTCCTTCGATCTGAAATTCGAGGGAGAAACCCTATGCATCCCGAACGTTCCCGTACCTCCCGTCGTCGGAAACGTTATCGTATTCTGCATCTCGCGCCGTATCGGTCAGGCATTCCTCGCGGCAAAAAGCGAGAACGTGATTTTTGAAAATATCACCGTCAACACCTGCTGGGGCATGGCTTTCATCGCGCAGAAGTGCACGAACGTCACCATTCGCGGCTGTAAGGTAACTCCCGACGGCGAAAACTGCTGGTCCGCGGGTCAGGACGCAAGTCATTTCGTCAACTGCCGCGGAAAGGTTCTGATCGAGGACAACCTCTTTGAAAATCAGCTCGACGACGCTGTCAATTTCCACGGTATTTACACACAGATCGAAAAGATCGCGGACAATAAGATCCTCGTCGCTTATAAGCATTGGCAGACGATTGGCGTGGATATCTATTCTGTAGGCGACCGCATTCAGATCCTCGAGCAGGAGTCGCAGATGCCCCTCGCCGAGGCAACGATCACCGACGTTGAAGTTCTCAATAACTACAAGACTATCCTCACGCTCGATACTCTTTCCGATGTCGTCGCCGAGGGTATGATCGTCGAGAGCCTTGACGATAACGCCGAGGCGCTGATTCAAAATAACATCATCCGCAACAACCGTGCGAGAGGTATGCTTCTCGCGTCGAAGGGCAGAACGGTTGTCCGCAACAACCACTTCAACAGCGGCGGCGCGGCAATTCAGTTCGAGTCCGACCCCTTCAGATGGTACGAGTGCGGCGGTACGCGCGACGTGCTTATCGAGGGCAACCTCTTCGACGATTGCAAGTACGGCAAGTGGGGAAGAGCAGTTATTGATATCGGCAAGCGCCGTAAAGTCGTTGAGGGCTTCTACTATCACGATAAGATCGAGATCAGAAACAACCGCTTCACGCAGACCGAATACCCTTGCGTTGCCGCAGACAACGTCGGTGAGCTGATCTTCGACGATTCGAATACATACGTTTCCGAAGTTTCCGTTGTTCCCGCTCATTGCATCTGGAACGGCGTGAAATACGAATAATATAATGAAAAAAGACGTTCCGTGCGAACGTCTTTTTTCGTCAAAAAGTTCTTTACAAATCTCATGTTTTGTGGTATAATAATAAAGTTAGCGCAATCCGTGCATAATAACCGCGGAGGTGGTTATATGAAGGACTATTACGCACGCCGTGATTTCTGGATATCGTTCGGCCTGGGCGTACTCATATTCGGCTGCGCTGTGATCATTGCTTTCAATCCGTAGGAGGTTTTCAATGCGACTTGACAAGCTAATAGCAAACGCAGGACTTGCCAGCCGCAGTGAAATTTCAAAAGCTGTGCGCGGCGGCAGAGTGACCGTCAACGGTACTCCTGCCAAAACTTCCGCGATTCAGGTCGATCCCGAGCGCGACGCGGTGGTCTACTGCGGCAAGACCGTCAACTACCGCGAACATATTTATATTATGCTCAACAAGCCCGAGGGTTACGTCAGCGCGACCGAGGACAAAAACGCTCCAGTCGTCACAGACCTGCTTCTGCCCGCTGACGCCGCGCGCGTCCACCCTTGCGGAAGGCTTGATAAATACACGCTCGGCATGATGATACTGACGGACGACGGTGAGATGTCGCACAGACTACTCGCGCCTGCCCGCCATGTTCCGAAATCGTATCGATACCGCTGCGAATCACCCCTTTCACAGAGCGACGAGAAACACCTCTGCGAGGGCGTACATATCGAGGGCGGATACCTCACGAAACCGTGCGAGATCAGCGCAGAGAGCGAATTTGAAGGCGTGATAACCATTCACGAGGGCAAGTACCACCAGATCAAGCAAATGTTCGGCGCGGTTGGCAACAAGATCACGTATCTTGAACGAATAAGCTTCGGCCCGTTGCCTCTCGATCCCGCTCTCGGGCGCGGTGAATGGCGTTATCTGACCGCCGACGAGATCGCGCTTCTCACCGAAGCCGCAAAATAAAGGATATTATTTTTAGGAGAACATAAATGACAATCGAACAGATCCTTGCAGAGGAATTTAACCTGAAAGAAGAGCAGGTAGTCAAGACCGTCGAGCTCATCGACGAGGGAAACACCATTCCCTTTATCGCGCGTTACCGTAAAGAGGTGACGGGCTCGCTTGACGATACCATTCTTCGTGACCTCTTTGACAGACTCACCTATCTTCGCGGAATCGCAAAGCGCCGCGAGGAGGTAAAGAACCTTATCGACGCGCAGGGCAAGCTTACCGAAGAGCTCGTTGCCGCGATCGACGCGGCACAGACGATCACCGAGATCGACGATATCTACCGCCCCTACCGTCCTCACAGAAAGACCCGTGCGTCCGTCGCACGCGAGCGCGGACTTGAGCCTCTTGCAGACCTTATTTTCGAGCAGAGAGAAAGCTACGATAAGCCTCTCGAGGAGATCGCCGCAGAATATATCGACGAGGAAAAGGGCGTTCCCGATGCCGCCGCCGCTCTTGCGGGAGCGAAGGATATCATCGCCGAGAACGTTTCCGATAACGCTTCCTGCCGTAAGTCGGTAAGAACACTTACCATGGAGCACGGCGCGATCGTTTCCAAGGCCGCCAAGGAAGAGGATTCGGTTTATGCTCAGTATTATGACTTTAATGAGAAGGTCAAGAAGATACTCCCCCATCGCATTCTTGCGATCAACAGAGGTGAGAAGGAAGGCTTCCTCAAGGTCACTCTCGAGCTGACCAACGATATTGTAAAGACCTATCTTTACCGTAAGTTCATCAAGCAGAACGAAAGCCCGGCGAAGGCTTACGTTGCCGAGGCAGTCGAGGACAGCTACGAACGCCTCATCGCCCCCTCCGTCGAGCGCGAGATCAGAAACGATCTCACCGACGTAGCGTCCGAGGGCGCGATCAAGGTCTTCTCTGATAATCTCAAGCATCTTCTCATGCAGCCGCCTCTCCGCGGCAAGACGGTCATGGGCTTCGACCCCGGTTACCGTACAGGTTGTAAGCTCGCTGTCGTAGATCGAACCGGTAAGGTCATCGATACCGCCGTTATCTTCCCGACCAAGCCTCAGCAGAGAATTGAAGAGAGTACAAAGATCGTAACCCGTCTTATCCGCAAATACGGCGTTAACGTTATTGCTATCGGTAACGGTACCGCGTCGAAGGAAAGCGAGATCTTCATCGCAGGTCTTCTCCGCGACGGTGGATTTGACTGCAAATACATTATGGTAAGCGAAGCGGGCGCGTCAGTCTACTCCGCATCCAAGCTCGGAGCCGAGGAATTCCCCGATTTCGACGTAACCCAGCGTTCCGCGGTTTCCATCGCGCGCCGTTTGCAGGATCCTCTTGCGGAGCTTGTGAAGATCGATCCCAAATCCGTCGGTGTCGGTCAGTATCAGCACGATATGAAGCAGGCACGCCTTGACGGTGCTCTGACGGGCGTAGTCGAGGATTGCGTAAACTCTGTCGGAATCGACCTCAATACAGCCTCCTACTCGCTCCTTTCCTACGTTTCGGGTATCAGCACTCCCGTTGCGAAGAATATTGTCAAGTACCGTGAGGAGAACGGCGAGTTCGAATCTCGCGCAGAGCTTCTCAAGGTTCCTCGACTCGGTGCAAAGGCATTCGAGCAGTGCGCGGGATTCCTCCGCGTTTCGGGATCTAACGAAGTTCTCGACTGCACCGGCGTTCATCCCGAATCCTATGCCGCAGCGCGCGGACTTCTCAACAAGTTCGGTTACGACGAATCCGAGATCCGCACCGGAGGTGTGAAACTTCTCGGCAGCAAGGTAGCCAAGGAAGGAAAGGCTAAACTTTGCGAAGAACTCGGCATCGGCGAGCCCACCCTTAACGATATCGTTGAGGAGCTCGAAAAACCCGGTCGCGACGTACGCGACAGCTTCGATGCTCCCATCCTCCGCGACGACGTTCTCGATATCAATTCCCTCAAGCCCGGCATGGTCATGACGGGTACTGTCCGCAACGTAATCGACTTTGGCGCATTCGTTGATATCGGCGTTCACCAGGATGGACTTGTGCACATTTCGCGCATCTGCGATAAGTTTATCAAGCACCCCTCAGAGGTTCTTTCGGTCGGCGATATCGTCCGTGTTCAGGTCCTCGAGGTCGACACAAAGCGCAATCGAATTGCTTTGACTATGCGATTCAAGGAAGAAAAGTAATACCAAAAGGTAAATTTAATTTACTCGGCAAAGTCACGCAAAATTCATAAACTGCCCGTTTTTCAAGACATTTAGACACAATTTGTGCAAACTGCACAAATTTGACCTTGAAATTTTGGGTAATAAACATCTTCCATTTTTCGCGAAAATTTGGTACAATATATAAAGAAAAAAATAGATTAAACCGTGTGCTCGGTTTGCTCGTTAATTCAAGGAGGAATTTTATAAATGGCAAGTGTATCCCTTAAGCACATCTATAAGAAGTACCCCGGCGGCGTTACCGCTGTTTCGGACTTCAATCTTGAAATCAAGGACAAGGAGTTTCTCGTACTCGTAGGTCCTTCCGGTTGCGGTAAGACCACCACTCTTCGTATGGTAGCGGGTCTTGAGGAGATCACCGAGGGTGAGCTCTTTATCGGCGACCAGCTCGTTAACGACGTAGCTCCTAAGGATAGAAAGATCGCGATGGTTTTCCAGAACTACGCTCTTTATCCTCATATGACCGTATTTGAGAACATGGCATTCGGCCTTAAGCTGAACAAGACTCCCAAGGAAGAGATCAAGCGCCGCGTTGAAGAAGCTGCTCGTATCCTTGACATCACCCACCTTCTCGACAGAAAGCCGAAGGCTCTGTCCGGCGGTCAGAAGCAGCGTGTCGCGCTCGGTCGAGCTATCGTCCGTGACCCGAAGGTATTCCTTCTCGACGAACCGCTGTCCAACCTCGACGCAAAGCTCCGTGCTCAGATGAGAACCGAGCTTACCAAGATCCACAAGAGACTCGGTACCACCTTCATTTACGTCACGCACGACCAGGAAGT
>JAZSLM010000007.1:0-81336 GCA_045535375.1 Eubacteriales bacterium | reverse complement strand
TATCAAGATAGATAACGATCTTGCGGTTGTTTTCGCTGCCGATGGAGTTGGTGCTTACGCCCTTGATGGTCTGAACCTCGGAGTGAATGATGCGGCGCTCGTAGGGGTTCATAGGCTCGAGCATAACGCTTCTCTTGTACTTAAGAACCTTGTCTGCCTGCTTGCGTGCAAGTGCGCGGAGAGTTTCCTCTCTCTTTGCGCGGTAGCCCTCGATGTCAAGGGTGACCTTGAGGTAATCGCGCTTCTCGCCCTCGTCGCGGCGGTTTGCCGCAAGGTTGAGAAGATACTGCAGAGCATCGAGCGTATCGCCGTGGTGGCCGATAAGAATGCCGGAGCCCTCGCCGGAAACGTCGATGATCAGCTCGCCGTCCTTACCGTCACGGGTCTCGATATCAGCGGTCAGCTGCATATCTGCGATAACGGTGTTGATGAAGTCGATCGCAGCCTGCTCGCCGCGGGGAATATAGTACGCGCTGATCTCAGCATCGGACGAGCCGAGTCCGAGGAATCCGCGCTTAGCCTCGGCAATAACGGTGTACTTGATCTCGCTCTCGGGTGCGCCGAGCTGCTCGGCGGCAAGAGTGAGCGCTTCTTCAACCGATTTTGCCTTTACGGTTACTTCTTTTTTCATAGTTTCCTCTTAAAAAATTACTTTTCGTTCTTGTCGTGCTTCTTGTCGTCCTTGAGGGGAGCCTTGGAGATCGCGCCGCTGTCATCGGCCTTGATATCGGGCTTTTCCTCCTCGTCCTTTACGGGCGGGACGTAATCCTCGTCGTCCTGATGGAAGAGCGAGTTGGGATTGTGCTTCGTTGCTTCGGGGTTAGCGTTGCCCTTCTTCTGCTGTTTCTTTTCGGGCTTTCCGCCGTATTCCTTCTCGGCTGCCTTGTAATCCTCCTCGGTGAAGGTGGGGATGGGCATTGCCTTTGCCATAATGATCTGCTTTACCGAACCGATGATGCTCTTGAAGATCCAGTAAACGCCGATAGCCGCGGGAACGATGGTGGAGATCCACACGCTCATCAGGGGCATCATAATGTCCATAGTCTTGTTCGAGCAACCTGTCTGCGCATCCTGCTGTGCGTCTCCGGTGGTGGGCTGATAGGTGAACTTACGGTTGAGCTTCATAGTTCCGAAGTAAACTAAGAAGGTGAGAACGGGAACGATCAGAAGCCAACTGGGGTTCTGGATCGAAGGTGTTTCTGCAAGATTGAGACCGAAAACGGTGAAATCGGGCATTTTATCGGCAACCGATGCGAAAGCGTCGTAAGCTTCCTGACCCGAAATGCCGAATCCCTTGACAGAACCGACGCTGTCAACGTAGCCAACGATGCCGGAGAAGAATTCCATGCCCTTTTCCTTAATTACGGAAATAAGCTCGATGGTTCCTCTCTGCGAGTTTACGGTAAGTCCGAGACCGCCCTCTTCAACCGCTGAGGTCACGTAAACCGTCATGGCATTGATAGCTTCTTTGCTTACGTGAAGCACGTACTGGAGGGGGTCAATTACGACTCGGTAGAGCGCAAGGATGATGGGCAACTGAATGAAGAGCTGCAGGCATCCCTGGAAGGGGCTGAAGTGCTCCTTCTGGTACATAGCCTGGATCTCCTCGGAGACCTTGAGCTGCGTCGCGCGGTCATTGCGACCCTTGTACTTGTTGCGGATCGCCATTTCCTTCGGACGTAATTTTGCCTGTTTAATGGAGTTTTGCTGTTGTTTGATGGTGAAGGGAAGGAGAATGATCTCAACTATGATGGCGAAGATAAAGAGCGCCCAGACATAGTTTCCCGTGATAGAGTCAAGCCAACCAAGGAATGATCCTATCCAACCGAGGATGGTATCAAACATTTGTCTTTTTCTTCCGCGCGGACCGCGGAATTTCCTCTCGTGTTATTCGACGGAATCTTGTCCGTCGTCGCAGTCATCGTTACAGAGACTGATACCTCTCGGGACCGTATCCCGATTTCGCAGACCGTGCTCGGGCACGGGGTCGTATCCGCCGGCGCAAAAGGGATTGCAACGGAGGATGCGCCATACCGTCAGAATGGTTCCTACGATAAAGCCTCGTTTCTGATATGCCTCAAGTGCATAGGCAGAGCATGTCGGCGTGAACCGACAAGTGGGATTCGATTTCAGTCTTGAAAGATATTTTCTGTAGAATTTTATAAGAGCGATACACAGATATTTCATTGAATTTCATCTTTGGGTGCAGGCTTTTCGATAAGTCCGACGCGCTTTAAGCACCAAAGGAGGTCCTTTTTGACGTCCTGCATCGATGCATCCGCTATTTTTGCACGCGCGGCGATCACGATGAGATTGCCGTGCAGGAGCCGTCCCTCGTCCTCGATGAGTCTGTATGCCTCGCGCATAAGTCTGCGCGCGCGGCTGCGGACGACGGCTCCGCCGATCTTCTTGCCCGTGGTAAGACCCAGGCGGTTGAGTGGGCGGTGGCAGGGGTCTGCCTTGACGAAGCGGTGGTTCTGACGGTCGGGAAGAGTATAGACGACAACGTATTTACCGGGTGCCGACTTGCCCTTCGAATAAGCCTTCTGATAAAGGTGATTTTCTTTGATGGGTGTATTTTTCATTGTCCTTGTGCTTCCGTTGAAAAGAAATTTTTGTTTTTTTCGTCGAAATAACCGGCGCAGCAGACAATGGATGTCGGCACCCGCCGGTTATTTCGATAGCGATTTAGCGTAAATTGAAAACTTTAATTAATAGGTAAGGCGCTTTCTGCCTTTTGCGCGACGTCTCTTGAGTACTTCTCTGCCGTCACGAGTTCTCATTCTCTTTCTGAAGCCATGCTCCTTCTTGCGCTGACGCTTTTTGGGCTGATAGGTTCTGAACATTTGTGGCACCTCCTTGAGTGATTATTCGGAAGCGTTTGGGTTTAATGCCAAAGGCAGCGACGATTCTGAATGCTGCCAACTACGCTCACACACAATGACATCGTATATTATAATATTAATTACCCCCTTTTGTCAAGGGGTATTGCGGAAATTTTTTGTCATTTCGGCAAAAATGATGATCTTTTTTCGGAAAGTTCACGAAAAGTTTGCAATGTCATCCGCGCATTTTGCCTTACTTCTTCTTTCTGCAATCAACAAATGCAGAGATCAGCGAGATGGCAAGAGCGATGACGATCACGCTGAATGGTATGCGCATGTTCCATATGAGGATAATCTTAAAGAAAAATTCGAGTATGATATAAACGATCGGAATTGCGACGGGCAGGGCTATCTGCAGCCCAAGCGGGAGCTTTCCTCGCGATATCGCGCACATCCACAAGGTGAATGCGATAAGTATCAACGCGGCGCAGATGGTGATCGAGCGGAGATTGTTCAGTACGTATGAAAAAATGTAATCATAGGTATCAGCTTCGACTAATATTGGCTTTGCCGCCAAAAATCCGACCCCGCCAAGCAGTATGATCAAGAAGGATGTGGGCACGGCGACGATCCAAGCGGGGATCTTGCCTGAGAGCACCGCGACGGCAAGGATAAAGAATGCCGCATATATGCAAACGGGGAGAAAGTATTGACTGAATGTGGAGTGCGACAATGAACTTACTATTGTTGCTTGCAGACCGAAGAATTTGGAAATAAGCACAAATGAAACGTTGCTTCGCAAAAAGGAGAGCGAGGAGAGGGCAAGTATCATCAAAGCACCGCCCGCGGCAGAGATATTGTTCTCTTGCAGTGCATTTGCATCGGTGAGCTTGCGCTTCAAAAGCACAAACAAGAGCGATATCGCGATGGCAACGATTGAAAGGAAGATGCGCTTGAATGCCAGATCCTGACTATAGGATAAGAATCTGATATCATCCTTGATCAGCTCGATACCCGCTTCGATGATGTCATTGTCATTTGCATAGATCGATATTACCGCACCGGGTGCATAGCAGACCAGAATATTGGTAAAAAACGTACTGACGATCGACAGAAGATTGAATGCCGCGCAAGCAATAAGCGCAATGGTGGCCTTCAACTCGCGGCGCAGGAGCAAAAGCCCCGCAAAAACGGCGAGCATAGAGGAGGAAAAATAAAACAAATTACTTGGCAAATTGGCGAATTGCACAAGTGCTGATACCGCCGCAACGGCATCTTCACCGGGGAGCTTTGCGTAAAACCGCGAGAGGTAACTGTTGTAATCAGCAAGGCTTTCCTGCATAACGTAAGGCATAATTCCGCAAAGTATCAGCAAAGCGCCGAAAGCCCAGCAGATAGCCTTCATTTTGGTATTTGGCTTTGGCTTTTCGGGCTCGGTAAGCCTTCCGCCGCAAAAATAGCAGAATTTGTACTCACCGCTCAGTTCTTTTCCGCAAAAGGGACAGTACATTGTGTGGTCCTCCGTTTTTTTAAGATAATTATAGCACAAAAGCGCCCGCTTGGCAATACGTTTGGCATAATTAACGTTATCGATTGACAACCCCGCGCAACGATACTATTATATAAAAGGAAGCAAAATAATATTTTCCTTATTCCCCGTCGATCAATTTGCGGAGACGGTCTCCCTGCATATACGCGCGTTTAAGAAAATCAACGTCGCTCAGTCCTGCATAAAGCGGGTTGCCGCGGCCGCCTGTTTCGAGCATCAAAGAGCCCATATATCCCGATGCGCGGATCTGATCCGCAACGTGACCAAAGTCGATCAGCCCGTCGAACGGCAGGTAGTGGCTGTCACCGTTGTAGATCTTGAGATTATCATGTATGTGAAGACAGATGAGACGGTCTCCGAACCACGGCATATACTCGCGGCCATAAGCATAGCAAGCCTCGTGGCCGTTATCCCAGCAGAAGCCAACGTGGGATTCACCAAGGTAACGCTCCATCAGGCAAGCGATGTTACCGATCTTTCTCTGATTCTCGATGGCAACCTTAACACCGAGCTCGCCCGACCTTTTCACGAGCGCATCAAAGCGCGCGATGCCGCAATCGTTGACACAGGGGGCATTGTCGCCCGACGACAGATGGATGACCATGATCGGGATCTCGTTGCGCGCGCAGGTTTCTGCGACGACGATCAGGCGATTGAGCATAGTGTCGCCCTGCTCGCCTTCCGTCCACATATGATTTATGCCGTCGAATGGCGCGTGGATGAAATCGTAGTCGATCCCTGCCGCGCGTACCTTCGGTGCAAGTGCGTCGATAGCTTCGGGCTTGCCTATTCCCGTAAAGATCGCGCCGAAGCCGTATTCGGCGAGTCGGCACAGACGATCCTCGTCCGTCATCCCCTGGGGCCGCTCCGCGCCGTAATTTATACCAAGCTTTCTCATGATGAGTTTCCTTTCAATATTCGTGATTGCCCTGTTTCGATCCTTTTCGGTTACCGTCTTGGCGCCGTTTTGTCATACTCGCGAAGTGCATCCGCAAATGCTTCACCAAACGAACGCAACGTTTCCTCCGTTACTACCACGCTGCCATCTTCTTCGCCAAAGTAGGGAACTTCGCAACAGAAAGAAAGCTGGCTTGCCGGTTTGCGTGTTGCGTAGCGCGGCAAAGTGGGCATGGAGATCTTGTTCCAACCGTCATCGGCAGCGATGTTGTTCCCCGGATCAAATGGGATGGAGCCCGGGAGGATCTTGCTTTGGAAAATTTTTGAGAAAAGATCCAAACGGGGAGTTCCTTCTGCCACGTTGTAAGGGATATGTACCTTGTCGTTGATATCTCCAAAATGCTTGGGCGCATGGATGTCAAACAGATATGCCACGTCGTTATTGTCAATAATTTGACGCAACGCGGTGCAAGAGTTATAGAGGCTTTCACCATCGCACGGATAATCGATCCAATGGTCGTGGGGCAGGCGATGCTTGCCTTGATCTCCTTCCATAACACCGTCGATATCTACGAAGGGGATGCAAAGGAGCTCGTAACCCTCGAGTGGTTCCTTGAGCAGTGATCGAATAATAGCTTCCATTACGTAGGTTCCGGTGCTTTCGCACGCATGGTGGCGCGAGGTGATAAGGATCTTTTTCTCACCCTTTCCCACACGAACGCAAGGCACGCTTCTGCCTTTGTTGGAGATACAAAGCGGCTCGACCTTCAACCCGTTTCTTTCGCAAAATACCTCAAAGCGCGCCGGCGTATAGAGCAGGTCGTAGCAGAAAAACACCTCGTCCTCTTCTGCTCCAAAGGTATAGGTGAATGCCTCGTAGGGCGTGCCATCCTCGGCTGTCCATTCCTTTCGTCCGCCCGTCCATTTCCACGAAATGAGATCGCTTGATACTGCCGCGCCCCAATAGCCCACGCGTTTTATGTGCGGGAATTGGAAGGTAACGGTTCGTCCCTCTGCGCCTCTTACACGAAACGCCCAATAAAACCAGTCGCGGTCGAGTCTCGTATCGCGTAGCTCGTTCGCCAATGTGACTGTGTCGCCCTGAATATCCAGAACCTCAATGTTGCCGCTTACAAAATTCTTGTCAACCTTCATTTTTTTATCCATTCCTTTCCGCTGCGGTTACGCAGCATTCAAAATCGTGTGAAAACCTTTAAGGTAATACATTGTGTTGCTTGGGATTATTTTACACGCGAAAAAGGCGGTTTGTCAATATAAAAGAACAAAAAAGAATGTATGTATCTAAAATCTTTTACGTAACAGATACATAATGCCTTGTATGTATTGACAAATTTACGCAGATCTGCTATACTGAAAGTAATATTTAACAGGAGGACGAAACAATGTCAAAACGTTATCTTGAGGTAAGACGGACCGTGGAAGAGAGGATCGATAGCGGCAAGTGGTCGGTGGGCTATAAGCTCCCGCGCGAGGTCGATCTCTGTCGCGAATTTGATGTGAGCCGAACCACGATGCGCCGCGCTCTCTCGACACTTGCCGAGGAGGGAAAGCTGAAAAGGATCAAGGGAACGGGCACCTTCGTGAGCCGTCCGCAGATATTTGAAAAGACTACCTTATTTACTCATAGCTTTGCCGAGGAGCTCCGCTCGCAGGGTTTGACCTGCAAGACCGAGGTGCTTGAGCTCCGAATGCTCCGTGTGAGCGACGAAAAGGTCGCGCAGGGGCTCGGTATTCCGATCGGAGCGTCGGCGATGAAGCTAAAGCGTCTTCGCTACTCCGAGGAGAAAGGAGAGCACGGACCGATCACGCTCATGACCTCATATTTCCCCGAGGACATCGGCGCGCAGATACTCGACTGCGACTATGAAAAATTTTCTCTTTACCAGGTGCGGAAAAGCCACCGTATAGTGTGGGTGCAAAGCATACATAAGATCTCTGCGACGCGCCTGCCTCCGCGTGAGTGCCGTTGGCTTTCTGCGAATGAGGACGATCTGTTCTTTCTTATGACAACGCGTTTGTACGACAAAGACGGAAGAGTGGTCGAGTATTGCGAGAGCTATTATCCCGTTGACCGCAACGTTTTTACTTTCACCGTGGCATCGGAATAAAGCACTCCAAAAAATACTTTCCTTTTTTCGCAAAAAAGCGTGACCGCGGGTGTCGAAAGGGTACTTATTAAGTGAAGGGACAAAGAACCGTGGAAAGGAGAGCGTAATGAAGGACGAAAAGATAATTGAGCTTTTCTTCTCGCGCGACGAGAGGGCGCTTGAAGAGATCGACAAAAAATACGGCGATTTGATCTACTATATCGCCTCGAATTTTCTCGCCCTGCGCGAGGATAGGGAAGAGTGCGTCAATGACGTCTACCTCGCACTCTGGAATTCGATCCCGCCAACCGAACCCGCGAGTCTTTCGGCGTATATCTCCGAGATCACGCGCCGTCAGGCAATGAAGAAATCCCGCTCAAACAACGCCTGGAAGCGCGGCGGGCAGGTCAAGATAGTCAACGAGGAGCTGCTCTCGATGCTTGACGACGGCACCGACCTTTCCGAGCTTTACGAATCGCGCCGCGCGGGCGAGCTGATAAGCAAATTTCTGCGCGGACTCGGCGAGGGCGAGCGGCAGATCTTCATAATGCGCTATTTCTTTGACATGAGTCCCTCCGACATCGCAAAACAAATGCACAGCGGCGAGAGCAGGATCAAAATGAAGCTCTTCCGCACCCGCAAAAAGCTTGCGGATTATCTTAAAAAGGAAGGTATAATGGTATGAAAAACGAGTTTTTCAAGGACACAAGACTGCTTGACGCCATCGACCATATCGACAGCGATCTTATAGCCGAGACCGCCGATAAGATCCGCCCGCCCGCCGCGCCGAAACGCGAAGCCGAGCAATCGAAAAAGACAAAGGTCTTCACCGCCTGGAAGCAAGCCGCCGCCCTCGTCGCCTGCGCGCTCCTGATGGGCGCGATAATTCCCGCAATATCGATGCTCGTTGGAAATATTAATCCCACCGGAACTAATCCCGGCGAGGGTATTTCGCCCTCGGGCGGAGAGAGCGAGAATCTCGAAACCGAACACGATAGTTTAACGGATGAAAGCAACGGCGCAGAGGAAACAGGCGCTCCGACCGAGCGTGTAAGTGACGGTAGCGAAGGGCTTGAATATCAGGTAAATGCCGACGGTGAGAGTGCGTCCTTTATCGGATTTGGAACCTGTACGGAAGAGAATGTCGTTATCGCAACCACCTTTATGGGTCTTCCCGTCACGCAGATGAGAAACGAAGCCTTGCTCTGCGGAGTCGATGCGCAGTATTGCGGAAGCAACTATGCTAAAAGCATTACTGTGTCTGACACGGTAGAGGAGATCTATCAAGGAATATTTGACCTCTGCCCGAATCTTGAAAGTATTTATATCGGTACAAATGTCAATTTTATAAGACCATTCGTTGCCAACACGTGGGAAGGGCATATTCTTGCAGAGTTCAAAGTATCGCCCGATAATATCTATTTTTCGGACAACGGAAACTGTCTTATTGAGAAGCAGAGCAAGACTTTGATCGTTGCTTGCAAAAACTCGGTTATACCCGACGACGGAAGTGTGGAGATAATCGGCGATAGTGCATTTTACTGCCTCAAGCCCGTGAATCCGATAGTTATTCCCGATTGTATCAAGAGAATAGAATATCATGCTTTTGCAGGTTGCAACGTATTCGAGTGTATAGTATTACCGAAAAATCTGGAATATTTGGGTGTAGGGGCATTCGAAGCTTGCTCAAGCCTCAAGTCGGTTGATCTTAACGGATTTACAAAAGTTCCCGAATCTGCGTTCAGCGGTGCATCGGCTCTTTCTGAAATCAAGGGTCTTGAGTATGTGACTGAAATAGGTAGATCGGCTTTTAACGCTTGCAACTGTCTTACAAGTGTGTGTTTTGGAACCTCTCTCGAAAGCATTGGCAAGCATGCTTTTGCGGGAACTCCATGGAAAGCAACTGTTTATTACAGCGGAACGGTAGCACAGTGGAATGAGATTGAAAAGGATCCCGAATGGTTCGTGTACCCCATTGAGTATCCCGAATCCCCCCTCAGGGAGATCGTTTGCTCCGACGGCATCGCAAAGCCTTAAAACCAATATATTCACTCAAAGCAGGATCCCTACCTCGGGCGATCCTGCTTTTTCTGTTTTAGATTGCAAACTTCATTATTCGGCTTTTTGAATATCGAAAAATAGCAAAACGATATCAATATGTAATAATAAAATTATCATTGTAGGGGAGGGCGTCCTCGACCTCCCGGACTGAGCGATATAATTTTGCTGATAAAATACAGAAAAACTGCACGAGTTTTTCTTGATTTTGACACATCAACCCCGTCATTGGGCTCGGGAGGTCGAGACGCCCTCCCCTACAATGATAATTTAATCTGTACGTGTTGGCAAAGTAAATTGCAATAATATAATTGGGCGTTACAGAGATCAATATTCCATACGGAAATATTATATTATCAGATGTGTAAACACGATATATTCGCTGCGCTCATACGATATGTTGGCACACGATATAATACTTGCCTTCGGCAAATTACGACTCCGGCTTGTCGGCTTCCGCCTCCATTTTCTTGCAGAAAACCGCCGGAGCCGCACGGCTTATGGCGATACGATATGTTCGCCGCAGGCGAACGTGATATTAATAGGAAAATTTCCGCTCCGCGGAAATTCACCGAAACATTTCGCCGCGGCGAAATATATCGTGCCGTAAGGCATATCGTGTCGAAGATATATCACGCTCGCGAAGCGAGCATATCGCGCGACCTCCGCAGAGGTCGCAAATCAAATCCTCTTGACAACTCCAAAAAAATATGATAATATAATATCAGAACAACAAATTGCACAAAAAACGCCGTGAAGATTTATGCAGAAAGCTGAAATTTGAAAATATCGGTGACGCGGGCTCGGCAAAACGCTTCTTGTTTAGTGAAAGGAGATGACAAAAATGGATGACAAAAGAATAATAGAACTCTTCTTTGCACGTGATGAGGAAGCGCTCGCGCAGACCGAAAAGAAATACGGCGCGCTTTGCAGATACATCGCCTCGAACATTCTTGCCATCCGCGAGGATGCCGAGGAATGCGTCAGCGACGTTATGCTCGCGCTCTGGCAGAATATTCCGCCCGACTGCCCGCGCGACCTGCGTGCTTACATAGGAAAATCGGTGCGAAACCGCGCCCACGAGATCTCGCGCGGTCAGAATGCCTGGAAGCGAGGCGGCAGAGTGCAGATCGTGGGCGACGAATTCCTCTCGATGCTCGATGACGGCACCGACCTCGCCGCCGAATTCGAGGCAAAGCGCGCGGGCAAGCTCATCAGCGACGCCCTGCAAAAGCTGAATAAAAGCGACAAAAAGATCTTCGTCCTGCGCTATTGGATGGGTCTTGAGATCAATCAGATCACCGCGCTCACCGGCTACGGCGAGAGCCGCATCAAAATGTCGCTTCTCCGCACAAGAAAAAAGCTCGCCGAGGAGCTGAAAAAGGGAGGTATCACGGTATGAGAAGCAATATAAAACCCGAAAACAGACGCCTGCTCGAGGCTCTGTATTATATCGACGAGGAAGTCCTTGCCGACGTGCTCTCCGACATCTCGATTCCCGACACCGCCGCGCCCGCACCGCGCAAAAGAACGATCCTCCGCTCGGTCAAATACGCCGCCCTCCTCGCTGCCTGCGTTATGCTTATAGGCGCGGTGTTTCCGATCGTATCCTATATCATGGGCATTATCGATCTCGATCCCGGCTCGATCACGACCTCGGAAAGCACCGATTCGTCAGAAGTGATCAGAACGGGTTATCAGGTCTTCGGTGATGAGGTCTATTTCCTTGATAAAGGACACCTTACACGCTATTTGCCCGAAACGGGCGAGTTCCGCGATCTCAGCGGCAAGGCTGAAGGGATGCCTGCCAAAGAGGTCAAATGTCTTTCCCAGATCGCGGACGGAAAGCTTTACTATATTTATGAGGACAGTTCCCTTCCGATTGACGAGCGTTACTGCTACGTCGCGGCACTTGATCTTTTAACGATGCAATCTGTCGATCTCTGCAAGATCTCATATCAATATACCGTCGGAAAAGGCTATGTTTACGGCGATTATTACTACTACTTCAGATCGCTCAACATCATAAATTCGCGGGGTCAGTTATGCAGAATTCCGCTCTTGGGCGGTGAGGAAGAGATTGTCAAAACTTTCGAAGCAGAAGAAGAGCTCGTTGTGATCGCGGACGGGGAGATCATAACCATCAAGACCCGTTCTGAAGTTTCCGTCGACACTATCACGGAAAAATCGGTGATCAAATCATATAATATCGAAACCGGAAACGAACGAATACTTTGGAACGGTGAGAAGACCGATTACGAGAGAGCGACAAATCCCTCATACCTTGACGGCAAGCTGTATTTTCTTGCAAGCAAACGTATAGGTTATGATCTTATTGCCGTTGACGTCAAGAGCGGAAGATCAAAAATCCTTATCAGTGGGATCGCGAGCTATTGGCTTATGAACGACGGCATATATTACTATCCTTTCGAACATCGCGGGGTGAATTACCTTCTGTCAAACACTCCAATCTCTGATCCTTATGGAACAACCGAATCCGACGTGCTGCGTTATTGCGCTCTTGACGGTAAGGATGACCGCGAGATATATAAAAACGAGAAAATAGCAAGTATTCCTCCTTCCGAACAGATCATTGCCTGCGGAAAAATGATAGGCGATTTCTGCGGCACCTTCCCCGAGCTTGGAATAGACAGCGGACGTGTTTGGGTCGAGATCGATCTTGAAAGCGGCGATATCAAAGAGATCAAGCCGACGGGTTACGATTACGTTATAACCGAGGAGGACCTTGAGCGGATAAATGATGCGTGGAATGCAACTTATCCCGGTAAGAGCAAAAACTTCCGCCGTTTCTCCGATGTGGAAAGGGCTATGAGAAGAACCCCGTGGACACATTATTATTTCGGAAAGTACGGCAATACTTTTATAATCTTAGAGAATATGTCGGGAAAATGCAACTTTAGTCTGTGTGGGTATGATTTTGACTTTTATGAAGGAAGAGTATGGTTCATAAAGGGTTACAAATGGTATGAAAACGCCAACGTGCCCGATGACCTGCTCACTCCGGAAGAAGCCAAAGCCTTTCACGATGCTTTCACCGAGCATTATCTCCCGCTTATCACTTACGATTATGACATCCTTTCTTTCACGCCCGATATTGAAACGCTCGAGGAAGACGAAATGAAGAGCGTCAACGAGGCTTACGAAAAGTGGTACGTTGAGAAGAGATTTGAATCTACCAAAGACTATGACAAGGCTTATGAATACACCTACAGCAGCATAGGCTATCACCCGCACAGGTTTTTCAGATCATCGAAATTTGATGAGTACCATTATTACGGAAAGATAGGCGGAAAGATATTTATAGCAAAAGAAAGGGATATTGCAATAGCTTTCACCACGACCGAAATTGCAGGTTACAGATTTGTTCTTGGAGGATATGATTCGTTACCTCTTGTATATTCGGACGGTGTTGTTACAGAGCTTTCGGTAGCTTATGAGCGGGGCATTGTCAGCGAGCAGGAGGTTGCCAAGGCGCACGAGAGGCATCTGGCTTATTACTACTACTGTTTCACCGGCGGCCGTAAGGAAGAGCCGATACCCGATGAATTAAAGATTGCGGATAACCCCGAAAACCCTTCCCCCATCGAACTGACCGATGCCGAGAAGCGCGAGATAGTTTGGGAGCATATCGAAAACGACAAGGAACTGAAATATACCTTTGGCGTAAGATGCTACGGAAAGTTTGATGGAGGCGCGTATGCTGTAATGATCGATGGACCGTATATGTATTCGCAGATGATCGAGACCGAGGATGTTGCCGGTTACAGATTTAGTTTCCCGAACAGCCAGCCTATGTATATTTACAAAGACGGCGTTTTCTATAGGCTTGCCGAAGCTTATGCAAGGGATATTATAAGCAAAGATGATGTTGCGGAAATTCAGTGGAGTAAAACCCTGATTGCTGATTGATACGTATTTTTTAGGGCGGGATCCTTCATCCCGCCCATTTTTTAATGAATTATATATTTTTCGATGCACTTGACATCTCTTTTCCTATATGATATAATAAAATCGGAGAAATTTTCAAAGAAAGTGAAACTTTTACTGCGCAAAAACCGTCTATATATGAAATATATGAAGAAATAAAAAAGGAGGCACACCGCTATGAAACTACGAAAAAACGCGATCCTTTCGCTTCTGCTCGCACTTATCTGCTTTTTCGCCGCCTGCGATGAAGCCCCCGATGTCGAGCCGAAACTTGAAGATTTCGTTTACAACTCCGAGATCGACACCGAACACGTCATTACCGACGCGGAGCTTTCTGCTATAAACAAGCTCTGGCGCGCCGAGTTCGGCAGGGATTTCTCCGCCACGCCAAAAGAGGCGATGAAGAGAAGCGAACAGGGCAATTTCTATTTCGGCAGATACGGCAGAACTTTCGTTTTTTACCGATATTCGTATGAATGGGATATGGATTTCGAATGGAACGGATATACGTTCGTATTTCCGCGCGGTCATTTGTATTTCGTCAACGGCGATAAGGTATATACACAGAGCGAAATTGCGCTCACGGAGGTCTTCACTCCCGATCATTTAGGCGCGTTTTATGATTATTATGCCAATACCTATCGTCATTTCAAGCCCGAAATAGTCCTGGGAGAGGGCGAGTACGTTATCACACAAGCCGAGCTTGACGCCTTGAATCTGACTTACGCGAAAAGAATTGACGCCAAGGATACGTACAAGTTATTTGACACGCTCGAGATTGCCACGCAGAGAATAAAGGACCGCGGCTATTATTTCGGCAAATTCGGCGACACAGTCATTATCTGGTCGGCACGGCACTACTTTAACAGCACGGATTTTACTCTCGGCGGCTACGATTTCGATTTTTTCAGCGGAGGTATTTTCTTCTATGATCCGACGGGCATTTATATAGGCGAAGAGGCGGAAAGCGCAAAGATCATGACCGATGAGGAAATAAAGGCGTTTTACGAGCATTACACCGAGTATTATCTGCCCCTCCAATCCGATCCTTATGTCGCTCTTGAATTCACCTCCGATCTCGAAAAGCTCACAGAAGACGAGATGCGGAAGATAAACGAAGCCTACGAAGCGTGGAATTACGAGCGGAGATATGCGGAATATTACGAAATGTATATTGCGGCTCAATTTACCCCCGAAAATGCCGCAGAAAGCGCCGACAGCGCCGCATATTCGATAATGGGCCGCGACCCGCACCGCTTTTTCCACGAGGAGCGACTTGAGGATTATCAGTATTGGGGCAAGAGAGGTTCAAAAATCTTTATCGCAACGCAAAACAGCTATGATACTCTGACAGTCGTTGAGATCGCGGGATATAAATTCGTACTTGACGGAAGCGACTGTGATCCTCTGGTCTATGAAAACGGCAAGATCACACCTCTCGCCGAGGCTTACGAAAAAGGAATCGTAACAAAATCCGAAGTCGCCCTCGCGCACGAAAGGCATCTTGAGTACAGCAAAAATCTCGTTGGCGGCATCGAGGAGATCGCTCCTCCCGCAAGGCTGAAGATAGGCGAGGCTTACCGAGAATCTCCCATAAAGCTCAGCGAAGAGAAAATGCGCGAGATCGTTTGGGAATATATCGCGCCGTCGTCGGAATCGGAACTTGATTATAGCTATTTCGTGCGTTGTTACGGCAAATTCGGTGATGCCTACGCCGTTATGCTCGACGGACCCTGGATGTATACTATGGCGATAAGATACGAAAATATCTGCGGATACGTTTTCTATTTCCCCGACGGTCAGCAGATGTATATATACAAGGACGGTGTTTTTTACAGTATTCTCAAGGCATACGAGCTCGGCATCATCAGCGAGGATAACGTCGCCGCTATCGAGTGGAGCAAGAGCGCGCCCTATTCCTACGACAAAGTAACCGCACCGATTGAGCTTTCAGAGCAGGATATCAAGGCTATTATACATTCGGAGGTCGAATTCGGCGCGGCGCACGAAAATGGAGCGGTCTATTCGATCCGTTGCTACGGCAAAACCGACGCAGGATGCGTGGCTTTTCTCGATTGCACTGATAAGACCTACGAAGCGACTGTGACCGTCGATAGAGTCGGTGAATATGAGTTTATCTATCCCACAACGCAAAGACTCGGCTTCTTCTGGGGGTATAGCAAAGAATTCAGCCTGAATTACGCGTATGACAGCAAATATATATCCGACGAACAGCTCAAAGAAATCTGGGAAACCTACCGCGCGGCACATCCGGAGCTTTATAATTAACAAAAAATCGGCTTCATCGAAGGATGAAGCCGATTTTGTCATTATTTGAATCTTACAAACTCCGCGGGATCAATATCTGTCATGCGGAGGATGCGCGAGAGGACGATCTTGTCGCGCATGTAGGGATGATAGACGATGCAGTCGCGGGCGAGAGCTTCGTCGGTATCGATCTCTGCGTAGGTCGTTGCCGCGCCTGCCGCGTGCATAATCTCGAGAAGTTCAGCCTGCGTTGGCAGCTCCTCGCGGACGATCTTGCCGATTTCCTGCCACTGCGAAGCTATGACTGCGGGATCGAGGCGGTCGGTGATAGGCGGCGAATTCTCGCGGATGATGTTTCCCTTGATGTTTTCGCCAAACGCGGTGTAAACGCGCTCCCAATCGGGAGTGTCGGGACGGAAATTCGGTGTAATTTCGGTTGACTTATGATACAGATCGCAAAGGGTCACGGTGGCGACGCCGACCTTTTTGCCGTGAAAATCCGAGATCTTACCCTCGGCGAGCCGGCGCATGCCGATCATGTGCGAGATCATGTGCTCCGCGCCGGAGGCGGGACGGGAGGCTTCGGCAAGCTTCATTGCAAGTCCCGTGAAAACGAGGATCTCCATGATCGTGCCCGCGGTTTCGGCATCTTCTGCGGAAACGCGGTGAGCCATCGAGCAAATTCTGCGAAGCGCCTCGCGGACGAGATTCGCGATATTTTCGCAATAGTATTCACCGACGGTCAGATGCGCCACGCGCCAATCGACAAGGGCGGTGAATTTTCCGATAATGTCGCCGAATCCCGCGGCTTTGAGATGCGCGGGCGCGGCGGCGAGGATGGCGGTGTCGGCAATGATGACCGAAGGCTGACGCGCGGGAAGAGTCGCCTTGAAGCCGTTTTCGATTATCGGCGAGGTTCCCGAAGCGAAACCGTCCATCGAGGGCGCGGTTGCAAAGATCGCGAATTCACGGTCACATAGGAGCGCCGCGCGGCGGCAGATGTCGTTGAGCGATCCCGTGCCGATCGAAAGAATGGCTTCGACATCGGCGCAAAGTTTACAAATTTCATTCACTCGCTCGACAGTCGGCTCGCGCAGATCGTCGTAAAGCTTGAGCTTTACCGAAAAACCGCCGTTTTCGAGTATATTTATGATATTTCCCGAAGCCGCAAGAGTGTTTTTGTCAGCAACGGCAAGAATTCGGCGGGGAAATCCCGCACCGCGCAAGATTTCGGCAGTTCGCGCAAGCACACCATCGCCGATCTCGACGGCTTTGATGTTTACGGTGTGCACCCTGCCGCAAGGGCAGTGCTCAAGATTTTTAAGAATTGCGGAAATGTCCATAAATTTTTCCTTTCATTCGACAGAAATCAGCGGGAAGTTTTTGAAGATTCTAAAGAAACTTTTTTCAAAAAGTTTCTTTAGTCGCCCTCCGCAGAGGGCGAAACACTCTCCGTGCTTCAAACGGGCGGCGCCCCTGCCGACCGTTTGGAAGGAGTAAAACCTCCCCTCGCGGGAGGTTTTCGCTCCTTCACCCCGCGCGCCCATTCGGGCGCGCTAATCTACAGCGATTTTATTCTTCCTGCGGGGCCTCGGAGATAATTTTGCGCCTGCTCAGAATCTTTGCCGATATCCTAATAATTTTGTGTCGGCAAAATGCTTGCCTTTCGGCAAGCGGCGAATCCGTCTCGGCGGTTAAACACCGCCGTTTTCCTACGGAAAACCGCCGAATCCGCACGGGACCATCCCCCTCACTCCCCCTTCCGTAAACCGGAAGGGGGAAGTCTGAGAGCACGAATCTTTTATTTGTCGTTCTAAATAAAGTTATTCAATTATGCGCCTACGTTTCGGTGCGCATTCAAACACGCGATCATCAATAGGGTCGATTCCGTTTTTTGAGGGATAATATGACATTAAATAACCTTCGTTATCAATATAAAAGCAATAATAATCCCCACGGCATGAGCTTGAAAGTTTACCCGTTTTCGGCTCGTAGTCAAAAAAGCTTGCCGTCATTCGGCGGTCATTTATATTGTAAGTTTCGTTGTGAAGGCTGTACGCTTTTCCTAGTATTTCGTCATAAAAGACAAGCGAATAAGCAATAAGTCTTCCGTTTTGGTATTGTTCGCGTGAGTAGTTTACCAATACATCTTCGTCGTTAAAGGTAAAGCCTGTTATTACGTTATTCTCGCGCAAAATGTACTCGGTTAAAACTTTTTTGCCTTCGTAAAGGCTTTCAATATAGACAAGCTCGCCCTCTTTTGTGAATCCGTATTTGAAATCGGGATGTGTAGTGCTTTTCGGCTTACAGACAAGCCGTCCTCTTGAACAGTTACCGACAACTGTATCCATAATAAGAGACGGACAAAAATATCCGCGTGCGGGCAGATTTAATCCTCCGATTCCATATTTGAAGGAAGTGCAGCTTTGGAGAATTCCGTCTTTATTTTTTAAGATTTCTTCATATTGTTGCAGTCCTTGCGCTGATAGTTCGGTAAAAAGAGATGCAAGTCTGGATTCGGTGATTTCCATGTACATTCTCCTCGATAAGCTTGTATTATTCAACCGATGCGGTGGGGTGACAAAGTCGATACTTCCCTACATTCGGGAAGTATCGACTCTGTCCGAAAATCAGAAGCAGAGCTTCAGATTTTCGAAGCATTGAAGCAAAAGCTGAAATATTTACCTTCGGCAAATGACGACTCTGTCTTGTCGGCTCACGCCTCCATTTTCCTTCGGAAAACCGCCAGAGCCGCACTTCGCATTGAAATGAGGCTCTGCCTCATACTCCGCCGTTTGCCGAAGGCAAACACACTTTTCTGAAAAAGTTTGATCAAAACTTTTCGCTGTGTTATTCGTAAGCTCTTACCTCAAAAATCGTAATATCCTTCGCGCCGTTGGTCGAATAAATGCGGAACTCGACGCTATCGCACTCGGTAGAGTCAAATTTATGTACGTTATGTCTTTGATGATTATCGCGAATTTCGATAGTCTTTACGCGCTCGCCGTCCTTCTTGAAAACGATATCATAATCCTTGACAAGCTCGGCAGGGACGCCGGGGCGCTGCTGAACCTGGCGGTTCGGCGCCATCGTCACGCGGATGGGGTAGTTGAAATCCGACTCAAAGGTCAGCGCGATCTCGGAAAGAGCTTTTGCCGAGTCAAACGACATCGTAAGCACCTCGCCGCTCTCGCGGATTCCGTCGGAGACCCAGCCGTGCGAGTCCTCGCCAAGTCGGCGAGAGATGCCGTCGGTGACTTTCGCGGGCTCGCAGTTTTCTTTCTGCGAGGTCGCGGTAAATTTTGCATCTCTTGCGAGATCGAGCCCGTCTTCATTCTTGAATCCGGGAATAAAGCAGTCGCGGCGGAGAAGAAGCTGTTGGAGCTCGGAAATATGGGGAGCGAGTCCGCGCGGGTCGCAGGAGTATTTCGTGCAGAGCGCGGCAGCCGCGCCGACAGCCTGTCCGCCGATCGCGCAGCAGCCGATAATGCGCGTCGAACACATTCCGAGCTTGGTCGCGGATATATTTCTGCCCGCCATAAAGAGGTTTTCAATGTTTTTCGAGTAGTAACAGCGGTAGGGGATCGTGTAAACGCCGTCGTAGAAGCGGCAGTCGCCCGAGGGCATGATGTCGGTGTCGAGCAGACCGTGCGGGCAATGAAGATCGACGCACCAACCGCCGTAGGCGACTGCATCGTCAAAAATACGGTTTTCAAGAATATCGGTTTCGTCGAGGATATAATCACCCATAAGCCTGCGCGATTCGCGCGTGCCGGGGAGCATTCCGACCCATTCAAGCTCGTGATTCTCCGCGCCGTGGTCGCCGCCGTTCTTGATGTGATCCCAGACGCCGTAAAGCGACGCGACAAGCTCGTCGCGGATGTTTTCGTAATCGGTGATGATGTCGTCCTTGTCGCCCATCAGCTCGATCCAGAAGTAGCCGTAATCGACTCCGCGAGCCGAAACTCCGCCGCAAGCCTCGTTCTTTTCGGGGTCCTTGCAGCCCGAGTAATCGACCTTGTGGTTCGCGCAGTGCATGCGGAATCGCAGATCGTGTTCGGTGTATTTTTTGGCAAAGGACGGAGGCGTAAACTTGACGGGATGCCCCATATTCCGAGCGCGGAAGTAGATGGTGTTGCCCATTCGCTCGTTGTTTCCTACCTCGGGGGCGTCGATCTCGCCGGTTTCAGCCTTTGATTCGCTTCCTTGGCGGTATTCCGCACCCGCGTAGTAGCCGAGCGTGCCGTTGCCCGTGCAGTCGGCGAAGAGGGGCGCTGTCAGACGGTATCGCATCTCGGTCGTCTCCTGAACGCAGAGCGCGGCGGTGATGCGGTCGCCCTCGGTCTCGCAGTCGTAGAGGACGGTGTTATAGTAAACGGTGAGATTTTCGGTGTTTTTTGCCGCCTCAAAGAGGATCATATCCCAGATCGAGTAGGAAAAATGCTCGTTCCGCGCCTTATTTTCGAGCATCAGCTCGTAAAGCAGACCGCTTTCGGCGTAGTCGGGCTTCTCCATACCGTGATCGGCGCCCGAAATGTGTACTCTGATCTCGCTCGATGCATTGCCGCCGAGAACGGGACGAGCGTGGATGAGCGCGGTTCTCGCACCCGAGCGAGCTGCCTCAATAGCGGCACAAACTCCCGACATTCCGCCGCCGACAACGATGAAGTCATAGCTTTTTTCTGCAAATCTTTCGGCAATTCTCTTCATTATTATAATGTCCTCCAAAGATATTTTCGATATAATTATACCACTCCGACCCCGATTTGTCAATGTAAACTGCCTTTATTTCCCTCAAGTAAAAAACTATTGACAAGGGCGCGCGGATATTATATAATTTTAGTGAGAAGAAGGCTGATGCTTTTTCGACTTACATTCAAGGAGAAAAATATGAAAAAAATAAATATCACCTTAGTTATACTGCTCGCGCTTGCGCTTGTATTTACAGGCTGTCGCGGCGAGGGCGGCGAGGACACGACCGCGCCTCCGTCCGTTACCGCATCCCCGACGGTAACAACTTCGCCTGAAACTACTGCCGAAGGAAGCACTTCCGTGTCTGAAACAACGGAATGCACTCATCCTGATATGATCACTAGAGAGATCGTGCCGAATTGTACCGAAATATACAATATAGAATCCTACTGCCACCTTTGTGGTTACACCAAGCACGAACCCCAGCCCCCTTACGGTCACAGGTTTGTCAATAATACTTGTACTATTTGCGGTATATCGGGTGAACCCGAGGCTTCGGAAGGTCTCGAATTCCGCCAGTTTTCAGACTACGCCGTCTTGGTCGGCATCGGCACCTGCAAAGACAGCGAGGTCATCATTCCCGCAACATACAACGGTCTGCCTGTCACCGAGATATGGGACAGAGCGTTTTTCGAAGTCAAGGGTATGACCTCTGTGACGATCCCCGAGGGCGTGACCTATATCGAAAGCGAAGCGTTTCTGAACTGCCCCTATCTGAGCGAGATCTTTCTCCCCGCGTCGCTTGAGAACGTCACGGGAAGCCTCAGCATCGGATTTATGAATTGCCCCGCGCTTAAGTTCATCGAGGTTGCTGAGGGCAACGAGAAATATTTTGCTAAAAACAATTGTTTGATCGAAAAATCGACGGGCAAGCTTGTCCTCGGCGGCGGAAAGGCTGAAATTCCCGCTGACGGAAGCGTCAAATCGATCGGTGCGCACGCTTTCGCGGGCAATCTTCTGCTGAAATCGGTCAATATTCCCGAGGGCGTGACCGATATTCACACCTCGGCTTTCGAGGGTTGCACGAATCTTGCGAGCGTAACTCTGCCGACAACTCTGAAAACCATCCGTCAATCGGCATTTAAGGGATGCACCGCGCTTACCTCGATAGTTATTCCCGACTCGGTCACAGAGATATACAACGGTGCGTTCTCCGATTGCAAAAATCTGAAAAACGTCACTCTCTCGAAAAATCTTACCCTGATCGACAGCGAAGCCTTCAAGGGTTGCGCAGTTGAAAATATCGTAATTCCCTCAGGCGTGACAGAACTCGGCGCGGCTTTTGCCGAGTGCGAGATGCTGAAAGCCGTCACTCTGCCCGACGGATTTGAGCGCTTTGTCGGTCACACCTTCGCGGGCTGTACCTCGCTTGAGGTCATCGATCTGCCCGCGAGCCTTAAATATATCGGAATGTATACCTTCAAGGACTGCACTGCGCTCAAGGAACTTCGCTTTGGGGGAAGCGTTGCAGAGTGGAAATGGGTTGCCACGCAGGAAAGATGGAACGAGGGCGCTGCCTTTGAGTCCACAAAATGCTCGGACGGCGAAGTCCTTGCGGAGTCGATCTCCCATGATGCGGCTATCGAGCTCGCACGTCAGTATTGGGCACCGATAAAAAGCGGTTATTTCGTCCGTTATGCAACCGATGAAATGTATCTTCTCGTTCGCCCCGATGAAGCAGTCGAGGACAGGATCTACATCGACCGCTACACGTGCGAGATCAGCGTACCCCGCCTGACCTACCCCGACATACCCGAGGTCTTCCTCAAGGTCCTTCTCAATGAAACAACGTACATTCCCAAATTCGGTTTTCAGCCGGAGGGATACTTCAAGGACACCATACTTGATTATCCGAGCGCGGAAATCGGCTCTTACAATTATGCCGTCTGCGATCTTGACGGCGACTTGGATCCCGAGCTCATCCTTTCCTCACTGCAGTACGAGATCGTCCTGCGCGAATTTGAGGGTAAGGTTTACGGGTATTTGTTCGATTTCAGATCATTTTTGAACCTTAAAACAAACGGAAACGTCGATTTCACCTCAAACGCGGGCAGAACGCACGGCACCGCAAGGCTCAGCTTCGACGGTGTCGAGGTCGTTTGGCACGACATAACGCGAAAAGAGATGGGTGAGGACGGAAGCGTGACTTACTTTGTCGACAACGAAAAAGCCACAAAAGAGGAATTTGAGGCACGCGAGGTGCTTCTCTTGGGCGAAAAAGCGGTTTACGAACACCTCGCGATCTATCCGATCCGCGCTTACTACCCCGGCGGATAAAAATTTTTCAACTTTTTTCTCAAAACCCTGCAACCGATCCCCGTTTTTTAGTTACTTGTAAAGTGAAGGGAACTTTACGAAAGGAGGCGAACTTATGACTGACGAAAAAATCATCGAGATGCTTTTTGAGCGCGACGAAGCGGCGCTTGGCGAGATCGAGAAGAAATATTCGGCGTTTTGCCACACGGTCGCGGCGAATATCCTTGCTATCCGCGAGGACCGCGAGGAGTGCGTCAACGACGTGCTGCTTGCGCTCTGGAACGCGATCCCGCCCGAGCGACCCGAAAGTCTGAGATCATACATTTCAAGAATAGTTCGCAACATAGCTTATAACAAAACGAGGGCAATGAGCACCTGGAAGAGATGCGCAAGCTTTTTGACGGTGGGGGACGAGTTTCTTGAAACGATTCCCGACACCGCCGACCTCGCCGAGCAGTTTGAGGCTGCCCGCGCGGGCGAGATCATCAACGATTTCCTCGCCTCGCTCCCCGCACACGAGCGTCAGGTCTTCGTCCTCCGCTATTATTTCGGCGAAAGCGTGAGTGCAGTCGCCGAGGATATGGATTTTTCGGTAAGCAAGGTTAAGTCGCTCTTGATGCGCACGCGCCAGCGGCTTGCGGACAGACTCGGAAAGGAGGGGATCATCGTATGAAACGGCAAAAGAACCATAAAACCGCAAGGCTGATCGAGGCACTTGAATACATCGACGTCCGCTTCATCGAGGAAGCCGCCGAGAAGATCAAGCCCCGCCCGACGGGTCAGGTCTATTTTGCCACACCCAGCCGCAAAAGGACCCTGCAGCAGTTACTTGCGCTTGCGGCTTGCATAGCCCTGCTTGTCGCCGCCATACCCACAATAACCTATCTTGCGAACCATCTTCCCGACATCGTCGCATTCTTCACCGGCGACGAGACCACCGATACCGACCCCGAGCTGACCCACCCCGAGACCCCGCCCGTGGAAACCACTGTCCCCGCGCCCGAAACCTCGGTCAATACCGACCCCGAAACCACCGCGCCCCTCTACGACGGCACGACGGCTGAGCCCGAACCCGAGCACGATGGAAGCTATGGTCTTGAATACAAGATGAACGAGGACGGAAAGAGCGCGATGCTCTTCCATCGCGGGATATGCACGGATGAAAACGTCATCGTCGCATCGGTCTGGAACGGCGTACCCGTCACTCGCATAAGCGAGGCGGCTTTAGCCGAATATGTCAAATACAAGACCGTAACGATCCCAGAAAGCGTAACCGTGATAGATATGCGCGCCTTCAAGAACTGCACGGGGCTTGAAAGTGTTAAACTGCACGATGGCATCTCTTACATCGGCGCAGACGCATTTGAAAACTGTGTTGCGCTTACGGAGATCACCCTCCCGAAGTCGCTCGAATGGATCCAGACCGGACTTTTTGCGAATTGCATCAATCTCCAAAAGGTTATTATCGGAAACGAAGTCGAAAGAATCGTTTTGGGTGCATTTTATGATTGTTCCGCCTTGCGCGAGCTCCATTACCTCGGCACAAAGACAGAATGGAACAAGATCCAAAAGGACTTGGATTGGAATGCAAAGAGCGCGATCACCGTAGTCCACTGCACCGACGGTGATGTTGAAATTTCACCTTATAATGCCGATGAACCCGAATACGACGGCTCGCAAGGGCTTGAGTATAAGGTAAACAACGATGGTAAAACCGCCTCGCTTTTCGGGATCGGAACCTGTACCGATACCGAGATCGTTGTCGCTTCCACCTATAACAGTTTACCCGTTACGGAAATATTCTACAATGCTTTCAACGGTAATTCGCAGATAGTCAGTGTTATCATCCCCGAGAGCGTTACCTTTATAGAAGAACGCGCATTCGCAAACTGCAGTTCTCTCCAAAGAATAACGCTCCCCTCCGGCTTAAAAAATTTCGGCGAAGCTGAAACCTTCAAAAACTGCACCTCTCTCAAAACCATTGTTCTGCCCGACGGTATGAATTATCTCGGCGTAGAAACCTTCAAGGGTTGCACTTCTCTTGAAAGCATCGTTATGAAGGGTGTAGGCAGTATCGATACAAGTGCCTTTGAGGATTGTGTCAAGCTTAACAACATAGTTATTTCCGGAAAATGCATAGACATATCGCATTATGCCTTCAAGAATTGCAGATCACTTACAAAGTTTTCGTTTGACGGTACTGTAAACGAGTGGTTGAAGCTTGCCAAAGGAAATGAATGGAGCGATGGCTGTCCCTTCACCGTCATCCATTGTTCCGACGGTGACGTCAATCTGATCATCGAATACGACGGCTCGCGCGGACTTGAATACCGAATTGAGGGAGATCACGCCGTGCTTGTAGGTATTGGCACTTGCACCGACAAAGAGATCATCGTCGCTTCTACCTATAACGGTCTGCCGGTGACCTCCGTTGATTACAGCTTTTCAAAAATCAGCAATGTCACGAGCATGACTTTATCCGATTCGGTTCTGACTGTCGGCGGAATTGACAATATGCCCGATCTCGTCAGCGTCTATTTTTCAAAAAATGTTACCGGAATAAATCCCGAATCATTGATCGGCTGTCCGAACCTCGTAATTATAGAGGTTGACAAAGACAATCCGAAATATATGTCGTCAGGAAATTGCCTTATCGAAAAGGCAACAAAAACCATCGTTCACGGTTGTAAGGGAAGCGTTATTCCCACGGACGGAAGCGTCACTGTGATAGGCGAATTCTCCTTTCACGGCTGTGATTGGCTGACCGAGCTGACTATTCCCGAAGGAATTGAACGGATCGATGCCTATGCGTTCGCCGGATGTGAGTCGCTCAAGAAAGTCAACTTGCCCGATAGTCTTACTTATCTCGGATTTGGTGCGTTTTCCTCATGTGAGTCTCTCGAAACCATCAGCTTAGGAAGCAGTTTGGAAACCTTGAGCGGCTCGGTATTTGAGGATTGTCCGAAGCTTATGGAGCTGACGTTCCCGAAAACGACCAAGCTTTTATGCGCGCTTGCATTTTTTGAGTGCAAATCGCTTACAAAGGTTAGCTATGAGGGCACGATGGCGGAATGGAAGGCTATCGAAAAAACAGAGATGTGGAGCGACGGCGCGGCATTTTCCGTTATTCATTGCTCGGACGGAGACCTTGAACTCTACGAATACGACGGCAGCCGCGGGCTTCTGTATGTTCAATACGATTCGTATGCGGTGCTTGAGGGTATCGGCACCTGTACCGATAAAGATATCGTTATTTCCGCAACCTACAACGGCGTACCCGTGTATGCCATTGCGGATGGGGTATTCCGAAGCAATAAAAACATCCGAAGCATTAGTATTCCGAACGCGATTAAGTATATCGGAGAGGATGCCTTTGCGTTCTGCACCTCGCTCGAGAGTGTCGTTATGCCCGAGAATCTCAAAACTCTCGGCTCCGACGCGTTTAACGGCTGCACTGCTCTTACGAGCATCAATATCCCCGCGGGCATTACGGAAATCGGATCGCATACCTTCAGCGGCTGTTCCTCTCTCAAGGAGATCGCCATCCCCGAGGGTGTGACCATCATTGGGGACGAGGCGTTTTACCTTTGCAAGAGCCTCAAAAAGGTCACTCTGCCCTCGACTCTCGAGTATATTCAGGACTGGGCGTTTGCGAATTGCGAGAGCCTTGAAAGCATCCTCATTCCCGACAGCGCCAAGTGGATAGGGCAGCGCGCCTTCAGCGATTGCGCAAAGCTTTCCACGCTCACTCTCGGCGAGGGTCTTGAGCAGATCCAGGAAAATGCTTTTATGAACTGCGCCTCGCTTAAAAGCGTCAGATTCCCGCGCGGACTTAAGCTTCTTGCCGCTGCATCGTTCGACGGTTGCACAAAGCTTGCAAGCGTGTCATATGGTGGAACCACGACTGAGTGGAGCCGTGTCGGAAAAGAGGGTGCAGAATGGAATTCGGAATGGTATCGGGGAATCCCCGCAACCAAGGTCTTCTGCACTGACGGCGATGTCAAACTCTACTCCGAGCCCGAATACAATGTTAGCGCAGGGCTTAAATATAAGATCAATGAAGACAAAAAGAGCGCGACTCTCGTCGGTATAGGAACGTGTACCGATAAACGTTTAGTTATTGCTTCCTCCTTCAACGGACTTCCCGTGACTGCGATCGACAGAACGGCTTTTCAGAATAATCAGAATATCACGGGAGTTTATATTCCTGCTACAATATCCACTTTCTTTCCGGACACATTTTTAAACTGCCGTAATCTTAAAGAGCTGGAGATCGATTCTGATCACCCTCAATATTACAGCGTTGATAATTGTATTATTCATGAAGAAAGCCAAACGATCTTTATGGGCTGCAACGGCAGTGTTATACCGAGCGATGGAAGCGTTTTAAGAATAGGTGACAGAGCTTTTGCCGGATGTAGCGCTATTACTGAATTAACGATCCCCGACGGGGTGCTCATTATCTATGACGGTGCATTCGAGAACTGCGTCAACCTTAAAAAGATAAAGATCCCCGACAGTCTGACGAAGATAAACAGTGCTTTCAGTGGATGCACGTCGCTTGAGTATATCGAATTGCCTTCCAAAATGGAACGGGTCGGCGGTTTTATAAATTGTACCTCGTTGAAGAATATCGATCTTCCGAAAACGGGTAAGCTTTCCGCATCTGCCTTCAAGGGATGCACGAGTCTTGAAAGTGTTGTTGTACCTTCTGGAACGACATTGCTGAATTATATCTTTGAAGGTTGCACAAGTCTTAAGAGCGTGACACTTCCCGATACCTTGACGAGTATAAATTATTCGGCTTTCACAGATTGCATTTCTCTTGCTAGCATCACGATTCCGCGAAGCGTTACCGAAATAAAGGGATCTTGCTTCAAAAATTGTACGAGCCTTACAGATTTTAACTTTGCCGGCACGCTTGCCGAGTGGACTGCTATCGAAAAGCAAGATGGCTGGAACGAAAACTGTCCCTTCACCGTTATACGATGCTCTGATGGAGACGTTATGGCAGGTTATGCCGATCTTGCGAATCTTCCCGATGCATACCGCATGGTGCTCAATAACGAATCGAAGTTCATTCTTGATTCAAACGAGATTTTCCTTGATGAGTTCGAGTTCCCCTATAACGGAAAAGAGATCGCTTATTGCGACGACGTGAAATATACCGTTGTAGATATGGATGTTGACGGTGAGGTAGAGGTCGTGGTGACCGGCGATGTGGGCGATATGCTCGTCCTTCACGAGGAAAAAGGCAGGGTCCACGGCTATGCTTTTACGTTTAGGAACATGGACGATATCAAGATCGACGGCACTTTCGAGTGGAACGACAATACCGCAGAGGGTATTTCCTACGGCGATGCAAGGCTCGAATTTTCTGACGGCGATTGTAAGATCAATAATATCTGCCACGTCATAGGCGATGGAACCGAAAACGCGAAATATTACGTCCATGGTAGTCTTTCGTCGCTTGATCGATATCTCAATATGGCGGGTATAATCTCAACAACCGAAGTGACCTGGTACCCTTTTGAAAGATATCCGCTGAATTAAAAACTTTTTCCCGCAGGCTTTTGCCTGCGGGCGTTCTTTTTATTGACAAATCAAAAATAATATGCTATTATATTTGTGAAGTTGCACAAAATAAGGCTTGGCACTTTGTGCAAGTCCACAAAATTTTGAAAATTGTCGAAAAGATTGAAACCCAAATACACCTTGGTGGTACTTGATAGGTGAAGGGACCCTTTGAAAAAACTGACAAGGAGGCGAAGCTGATGCAAGATGAGAAGATAATCGAAATGCTTTTTGAGCGTGATGAAAAGGCGCTTGAGGAAACGCAGGCGAAGTACGGGAACTTTTGCCACACGGTCGCGTCGAATATTCTTTCCTTGCGCGAGGACCGCGAGGAATGCCTCAACGATCTTCTTCTGGCGCTCTGGAACAACATTCCGCCCGAAAGACCGCAGAATCTGAAAGCCTATATTGCAAAGATCGTGCGCAACCTCGCCATGAAGAAAACGCGCTCGGAAAACGTATGGCGCAGGTGCAAGAGCTTCACCGAGATCGGCGAGGAATTTGTCGCATCGATCCCCGACACCTATGACCTTATCGCGCAGTTCGAAACCGCCCGCGCGGGCGAGATACTCAACGAGCTTCTTGAAAGCCTGCCCGAGCACGAGCGCGACGTCTTCGTCCTGCACCACTATTTCGGCGAAAAGGTCGCTCACGTCGCCGCCGATATGGGATTCAGCGAGGGAAAAGTGAAAACGATCCTTTTCCGCACACGCCGCAAATTTGCGGAAAAACTTCAAAAGGAGGGTATTTTGGTATGAAAAACAAAAACGACAAGCGATTGATCGGCGCGATCGATCATATTGATGACAAATACATCGAATCCGCCGCAAAAAGGATCAAGCCGCGCGCGGAAGGAGTCCATGAGCGCGGCGCAAATAAGAAAAAGATCATCAAGCAGGTCGCGCTGCTTGCCGCCTGCCTCTTGCTTCTCGGCGCGGCGATCCCGCTTGCGGGAAGGCTCGTCGGGCTCATCCCCGAGCTTTTCAATCCCGCGGGCACCGCGAACGAATCGAATGTTCTTGAAACGAACGAACCGCCCGAAAATAATAACCTGCCCGAGGAATATTTTACGGCAGGAGAGGGATTTTTGTCCTATCCCTCCTACTTCCTCGGCGTTGAATATGATGGGTGTTGGATTCACAAATCAGCGGCATACAAAAACCTCACGGGAACAAAGATGGAATTTTTCGAATATCTTTATAAATACGATCCCGTGGCAAAAACGAGCACGAGTCTTTGCATCGACTCTGCCTGTAAGCATACGGACGAAAGCTGCCCCGCTTTCATACCCGTAGGGTGGCTTATTGACTCCATCACCGTTTTTGACTATTGGTGTATGTATCAGATATCGAGCACTCAAGCTGCCGATGAAGATTCCGGAAGCACAAAGGTATGCCTTTACAACATGAAGACCGGCGAGAAGAGAGTGATTGCGGAAAAGAACCAGGACGATAGTGTCCACCCGACTCCCGAAGCCGCTTTTGCTATGGACGGAAAGGTGTATTTGAGTGTATCGGACGCAGGACTCACCATGGGAACGCGCCGCGATTATATTGTCTGCTACGATCCCGCGACAGACACGACCGAAAAGATGGTTGACATCCCTGCAAAGATGTATCTTGTCGGCGTGACCAACAAGCGCTTCTTTTTCAGTAAAGATCCGTTCGTTGAGATACATTATGATTCCGAGATCTGGTCCTGCGACTATTCGGGCGAGAATTACAGAAAGATGGCGAACTTCAATTTTGTTCCCTTGTTTGTCTGCGGAACGATTGCATACGGTGCCGGCGAAAACAGCACCGTGCTTGCTTATGATCTTGCGACAGATTCGGTATCAACGATCGATTTCGGCAGTATCCAATACGTTTATCTGGATTCGGGAGAGCTAGGATTCACCACAACTTCGCGTATAGAGGAATATAACTCCTACAAAAAGGACCCCGACGCCTATATCGCGAAGAACTATCCGAACGTGACCGACCCCGACAAGATCTCGAAGCTGAAAAGCGAAACCGAGATCAAACTCAATTGCAAGGTGGAGATGCAATTCTACCTCACCGATGCCCGCGGCGGGAACCAAGCCCTTGTTTTCGAAGGAGAAAATATCGACTTTATTCCTTACCGCCGTGTGGGTGACCATATCATCGGCTATCTGAGAAAGGCTTCAAAATACGAGACAAGGATCCTCGACAGCGGCTTTGCCGCCCTCAACCTCAAAACGGGAGAGATCGATTTTATCCCCGCAGTCAAATTTGAATAAAACCTATGCGGCGAATATCGGAGCATTTTACCGATATTCGCCGCGGTTTTATTTTTTATTTTTTCCTCTTATAATCGCTCGGTGAGATGCCGTATTTCTCCCTGAAAGCCGAGGTAAACCTGCTCGCGCTGTCAAATCCGACGGCGCGGGCGACGTCGCTGACACTTCCCGAGCCCTCGCGAAGCAGCATTTCGGCGCGTTCCATTCGATGCTCCTTGGTGTGTGCCGCGATCGAGGAGCCGTATTCCTCCTTGAAAGCCTTTTTGAGCGTCGTCGGGTTGATGTGGAATTGTCTCGAGAGCTCCTCGATCGTCACGCGCTCGGAGATGTGCTCGAGCAAGTAATCGTGCACCATACGCACGGTCTCCGCGCTTGTCCGTCCGCCCTCGCTTTCGGGGCAGGCGACCTCCATTACGCCCTCGACCGCCGTGTGCATCGCAAGGCTTACCTCGTTGTCGGCGATCCGGTAATAGACCTCCTTGCCCTCGCGGCGCGAGTCGATCAGCCCGCATTCGCGAAGGACGCGCAGGTGATGCGCCACCGCGGGACCCGAAATGCCGAGCTTTTCGGAAAGTCCGACTCCGCATTCCTCGCTGTGGCAAAGAAGCCAGAATATTTTTATCCGCGTGCCGTCGCCGAGCATCTTGAAAAACTCTGCGGCGGTCTCAAAATTTTCGTTGTCGATGTGAGAATGAAGGTGTGCCACGGCTTTCTCCTTTTTGGAAACATAATTTGCCTTTTTGGTCGTTTAGGATCGAAAATCGTTGATTTTTTGCCCTATAAATAGTATAATACTTTCGGAACGATTAAACAAGCGTTTAATTGTAAAAAAACAATCCAAGGAGATTTACATAATGAAGAAGATCTACAAAATCGAGGTTGACTGCGCGCATTGCGCCGCGAAGGCGGAGGACGCCGCAAAGAAGGTCGCGGGAGTTGCCGACCTTGCTATCAACTTTATGACGCAGAAAATGACCGTCGTTTTCGCCGACGGCGCGGATGAGGCAAAGGTACTTAAAGATGTCCTCAAGACCTGCCGCAAGGTCGAGCGCCATTTTTCTATTGATATGTGATGAAAAAACGGCACAAGATAATGCTCGCGCGGATAATCACCGCCGCGGCGGGCACGCTTTTGCTCAATATTTTGCCGATCGAAGGCATTCTCCGACTTGCGCTTTTCACCGCGCTCTATCTTCTGATCGGTTACGACATCCTTTGGGAGGCTCTGTGCGGACTTTGGAACCGTCAGTTCCTCGATGAAAATTTCCTCATGGCAATAGCCACCGTCGGCGCGTTCGCGCTTGCTGTCTATACGAAAAGCGGCGACTACAACGAGGCGGTTGCCGTTATGCTCTTTTACCAGACGGGCGAGCTCTTTCAGTCGATCGCGGTAGGTAAGAGCCGCAAAAATATTGCTGAGCTGATGGATATCCGCCCCGATTCGGCGAACGTTGAACGTGACGGGGAACTGATCGAAGTCGACCCCGCCGAAGTTGCGCTCGGAGAGATCATAATTGTCCGCCCCGGTGAGAGGATCCCGATCGACGGCGTGGTGATCGAGGGCGAAAGCACGCTTGACACCTCGGCGCTGACGGGCGAGAGCGTGCCGCGCGAGATCGCGGCGGGAGATTCCGTCATCAGCGGCTGCGTGAGTCTTACGGGACTTTTGCGAATCCGTACCGAAAAGGAATTCCCGGAATCGACGGTTTCGCGCATTCTCGAGCTCGTTGAAAACGCAAGCTCGCGCAAATCGAGATCGGAAAAATTTATCTCAAAATTTGCCCGTGTTTATACTCCCGCAGTATGCGCTTCCGCGCTCGCTCTTGCCGTCATTCCGCCCCTTTGCGGACTAGGCGAGTGGTCGGTCTGGCTCTACCGCGCGCTGACATTCCTCGTTATCAGCTGTCCCTGCGCACTTGTTATCAGCATTCCGCTGACGTTTTTTGCGGGGATCGGCGGCGCGAGCCGCGAGGGAATACTTGTCAAAGGTTCTAACTACCTCGAGGCGCTTGCCGAGGTCAAAATTGTCGCCCTTGATAAGACCGGCACGCTGACCCGCGGTACTTTTGAGGTCACCGAGATCATCGAAAATAAGATAGAAAAAGAAGAACTGCTCGGATTTGCCGCGCATGCCGAGGCATCCTCCTCGCATCCGATCGCAAAAAGCCTAGTTTCGGCTTACGGTGGCGAGATCGACCGCGCGCGTGTGAAGGATATTCGCGAGATCGGCGGTCTCGGTGTCACCTGCGAGGTAGACGGGATCGAAGTCGCCGTCGGAAACCGCAAGCTGATACCGAACGCACCCGAGTATACGGGCGCCCGGGCGGCGGTTTACGTTGCCGTCGGCGGTGAATTTGCGGGAATCATCCTTGTTGCCGATGCCGTCAAGGAGGAATCGCGCGAGGCGATCGCGGAACTTGACAAGATCGGTATCGAAAAATGCGTGATGCTGACGGGCGACGGCGAGGCCATCGCAAAAGCGGTCAGCGAAAAGCTCGGAATTGCCGAATACCGCGCCGCGCTCCTGCCCGCGGATAAGATCACGGAGGTCGAGGCGCTTCTTTCGGAGGGCAAAAAGGTCGCCTTTGTCGGCGACGGAATCAACGACGCCCCCGTGCTTGCGCGCGCCGACGTCGGAATCGCAATGGGCGCGATGGGCTCGGATGCCGCGATCGAGGCGGCGGACGTCGTGCTGATGAAGGACGACCCGCGCGATATTGCCAAGGCCGTCGCAATCTCGCGCAAATGCCTGTCCATCGTTAAACAGAACATAATCTTCTCGCTCGCCGTCAAATTCGGCTGCCTCGCGCTCGTCGCCGCAGGACTCGCCAACATGTGGCTCGGAATCTTCGCCGACGTCGGAGTCATGGTCATCGCCGTGCTCAACGCGATAAGGGCGATGAGAAGATAAGATAGAGTGGGGCTGATTCATCTTGCTTAATGAATCAGCCCCGTTTTCTTTTATCAATCGGTTTCTGCCGGTGTTAAATATTGGATCTCCCAATATGTGCTGTACTCCGGCATAAACCACCATCTATACTGTTCCAGATTACCTGCGTTGCTGTAAGTTTCACCGTCGGTACAGTATACCGTACTGACAATAGGGTCTTGTGGGGTGCCGTCAACAAGTTCCGGAGAGTCATCGTTCTTCGCTATCGACTCCCACTGCGCCACGGTACCCTTATAGATTATTTGTGTTTTTGGGATACAGGTGAAAAAGACATCTTGATTATACACCTTCAGCCCTACGCCGAGTTCAAGAGTCTTAAGGCTGTGGCAACCATCAAACGCACAGGATTCAATGATCTCAAGACTATTTGGAAGCACAATGTTCTCAAGCTTCTGGCACTCGCGGAACGCGCCGTGGTCGATCATCCTCACGCCCTCCGGGATGACGATAGAGGTAAGATGCCGTCTTGCGGAGCCAAAAGCCGAATTACCTATGATCTTAACACTTCCGTCATTGGGGATAACGGTCGTGGGAGTTGCCAAGACGAGAGCCCCCGTTCTCAGGTCCACAATACAATTTCCTTTATCGGAAAAATACTTGTTGTCGGGAGAAACCTCTACCGAGGAAAAGTTTTCCCCATAGCCGGGACCGAAGAAAAGCGCTCCAATATGATTCACTCTTGAGCCAAAATATATGCTTTCGATATTCGGGCACTGGCGGATACATTCAAAATCAACGGTCTGTACGGTATCCGAAATAACAAGACGTTTGAGATACTTACTGTTGAAATCGTGGTCGACAGGAATAGTTTCAGCTTCCCAATATCCTTTATTATACATTCTCGTAACCGGCAGACCGTCATATGTGCTTGCAATCACGACAGTTTCCTCGGTGCAAGTACCGAAGCCAACGAAGGATGCACTCTTGCCGTCCTCGTTGATCTCGTAAAGAAGTCCTTTACTGCCGTCATGCTCGGGCGGGGTCTGAACTTTTGTATCAGTGTCCTCCGCGCGGACGTCGGTGGGGGTGTAGCTGTCCGCGCCTCTTTCGATCAGCAAAGAGGGGAGCGCGAGCGCGATGATCAAAAGGCACGCGGCGGCTGCCGATGCTACGGCGACGTAGCGGTTAATTCTTTTGGCGAAAACGGGCTTCTTGGCGGACTTTTCACCGTAATATTCCATCGCCTCGCCTATGTAGCGCGAGTCGATGTGGTCGAAAGCCGACATCAGCTTTTCATTTTTGTTTTTCAAAGCAGTATTCCTTCCTTTCTTAAATCTTCTTCAAGTCTGCGGCGCATTCTCATCAGCATCATCTTGATCTTACCCTCGGAAAATCCCGTGCGGGCGGAGATGTCCTTGATGCTCTCCATTAGGTAATAGCGCATGATGAAGACTGCGCGTTCACACTTTTGTTGCGAGTCGAGGAACTTGTTTATGACCTCGCCCGCGCGTGTCGATTCGTATTCTTCCGCAAGAGAGGTGCCGTCAGCGAGGTCGGAAATCAGTTCGTCGCTGACGATGAGCACGTTTCCGCCGCGCTTTCCCGCGGAATCACGGCGGAGCTTATCTATCGCGCGACTCCGGATTATCGCGGCGACGTATGCCCGCAGATCGTTGGGTTCTTCCGGCGGAATGCGATTCCACAGCTCGAGCAGAACGTCGCTCTGACATTCCTCGCGGTCCTCGCGGCTGGAAAGGAAGTTTTCGGCAATATGCATGCAAAGTTTGCCGTACTTTTTCGTTACCTCGCGAAGGGCGCGCTCGTCGCGGGCAAAAAAGAGTTCAATTATTCTTTTGTCGTCCATCGTCATTCCTCCTTCATCCTATAAGACGAAAAGTCTCCCGCGCAGGTAACAGATTATTATAATTTATTTTATCATATTGCGGAAAATTTGTCAAGAAAACAAAACAGCGGTGGAAAAACCGCTGTTTTTAGGTGAAGGTATTATTTGTTTGCTTTCTTTTCTTTTATTAGCGCGCGAATCCAATAAAACGTCGGGACAAGGCAGGCGGTGAAGATGACGGTGAAGGCGAGGTCGACGAGGAATTCGAGGGTCGGGATGAGCGCGCGGTAGTTCCTGGCGATCACGCGAGCGTAATAATCCGTGTCACCGTTTGCCACGACGTTGAACCAAAAACTCTGCATAAGCCAGAGCGCAAGGTGCTTGACGGGGATCGCAAGTGCTGTGATAACGGCAAGAACTATATGCTTTTTCTTCGAAAATTCAAATCTTTCCTTGCGGTGGACGAAAACCGTCATGCAGATGAAGAAAACGAGCAAAAGGAAGAATCCGAACGATATTATTGTCTGAATATCAATGCCGGATTTGGAAAAATGTATGAGCCTCGGCAGCCATGCGTTCCAATGACATCCCGTTGCATAGTAAAAGTACGCCGCGATCCAGCAATACCACGCCTCAAAGCACCAAAGCGCGGCGTGGCGGAATTGTTTGAGGCAGAAGAAAGCCGATACTCCGAATGGAACAAAGACGATCAGCGCGGCGAGAAAGTCGCCTGCAAGGAGTAATAGGAGAAATGAAATCAGAATACCCACGCCGAGAAAACAGAATCCGAATCCGAGCTTGAGGCGGCTTCTCTCGCGAATCTCCGCGATCGGCGCGGCGGGTGCGAGTTCTTCTTTGATTGGTTCTTCCTTTGCTTCGTCCTCTTTGCCGAGAACGAGCGTGTCAAGGCTGATATCAAAAACCTCTGCCATTTTGACGAGTTTTGAAAGCTCGGGGACGGCGGCGTCGGTCTCCCATTTCGAGATCGATTGGCGCGAGACCTCGAGAAGCTCGGAAAGCTCGAGCTGTGAGAGCCCCCGCGCGGTGCGGTATTTATAAATTCTTTCGCCAAGCGTAGCAGCTTTTTCCATTGAAAAAATTCCTTTCGTGTGATTTTGAACAAATTATACCACAAACACGCCACGATTTCAACCAATAAACAGTGGAATCCGCGCAACCTGCGGTTGCATTTGGGTTTGCAACCGTAATTTGCGCGGAATTTGGTGATTTTTATGTTCATCATAGAGATTTAGTTTGCAATGCAAGCGACCACTCTGTTATCTATTTGAGACCGCGGCAGTTTTCTCATCACGAGTTTTTTCTTTCTGTTCGATATTGAAAAAACTGCCGCTGTATGCTATAATATAACCAATAAATCTGATGGAGACCGAAAAATGAAAAAACGACCTAATATTCTCTGGCTTTGCGCCGATCAGCAACGGTATGACACCATCCGTGCGCTCGGCAACGAATACATAGATACACCGAATCTCGACCGCCTCTGCCGCGAGGGCGTTGCTTTCGACAAGGCGTACGTTCAGAATCCCGTCTGCACGCCGAGCCGTTCGAGCTTTCTGACGGGCAAATATCCCTCGTCGATCAACGCAAACATCCTCGGCGGCGACAACCTGCCCGAGCATTGCACACTTATCACCAAGGCTCTTGCGGACGCGGGATACCATTGCGGAAACATCGGCAAGCTCCACATCACCACCGCTTGGCGAGGCTACGAGGAGCGCGGCGAGGATGGCTACGAAACCTTCATTTACAGCCTCTCGGGCGGTCACCAGATGGAATCGGGTGTCAACGAATACCGCGAGTGGCTGAAGCGCAAGGACATCAATTTCCGCGACATCATGACCAACGACAGCGGCAAGAGCGACTATTTCTGGTACCGCGAGGACGCGCCCGTCGAGTTGCGGCAGACCGCTTGGATGGCGGAGGAAGCCGAAAAATTCATCCGCGAGCGTGCGGAGTCGGATGAGCCGTGGCTTCTTTCGGTCAACTGCTTCGACCCGCATCCACCCTACGACGCGCCGACGCACCTGATCGAAAAATACCTCGCGCGTAACATCCCCGATCCCATTTTCAACGAATCCGACTACACCCTCGGCGAGCAACTTGCGCTTGCTTACCACCAGTCGAAGGGCGTCAACGCCCCCGATGACGTGATGCGCCGCAACAAGGCGTCGTATTACGGCACCTGCGAGATCGTTGACACGCATTACGGCAGAATCATCGACGTCATCGACGAGCTCGGTCTGCGCGACGATACCGTCATCATATTCTCCTCCGATCACGGCGAGATGCTCGGCGACCACGGACTGACTCACAAGGGCTGCCGCTTCTATGACGGCGCGGTTCGCGTGCCGCTCATCTTCTCCTGCCCCGCGCGCTTTGCCTCGGGCAAGGTGGTGAAGGGAATCACCGAATATACCGATATCGCGCCCACGATCGCGGAGCTTTGCGGCATCGAGTTTCCCGATACGCACGGCCATTCGCTCTGTGCCGCGCTTTCGGAGGATGGCGGAGAGGGAATCGAGCGCGACTACGTTCGCACAGAGTATTATTGGTCCTGTATGGGCCCCGGCAGACCCGCGGCTTACGCCACAATGTTCCGCGACCGCCGATATAAGCTAGTGGTCTACCACGGAATCGAAACGGGTGAGCTTTACGATATGGAAGCCGACCCCCGCGAGGAGCATAACCTCTGGTATGACCCCGCCTATACCGAGCTTCGCTTCAATATGCTCAAAAAATCCTTCGACGTCGCCGCAGTCGTTCAAAGACCGGGACAGAACAGAATAGGAAGATATTAAAATAACAAGGACTGCCCGCGGGCAGTCCTTATATTTTATTCAAAAACCTCGTAAAATTCCATTTCGCAGATCACGTTGCAGCTCTTGTTGAAGCTGACGTAGAATTTTTCGCCCACGGTAAATATGGTTTCGGATTCCATTTTGGTTGCGAGGGTTACGGTCGTCAGATATTCGCCTCCGCGATCGCAGATGATGATGATATTATCGGTAAGTCCCGCCGTGGGGCTGCGGGGGATGTAAAGGTACTTGGTGTCGGCGTACATGCCCTGGCCCGTGTATTTGTCGAGCTCGGCGGGGTAGCCTTTAACTTCGTGGTAAGAAAGCTGATTCAGATCCCCGTCGGTGTAAATGAAGCCGTTTCCGGCGCGGAGAAGATACTGACCGTCCTCCTCGATATACTCGATCGCACTTGTGAAGAAGGGGTGGCTCGGCGCTTTTATAACGGTCAGGGTTTCGGTATCAACAAAGGATATAACTCCGCCAACCATGTTGACGACGGCAAGCTGACCGCGCACGGGGTCGTAGGTCATGTCGTTTGCGTGATCGAGCGGAAGCTCCTCACTGATCTTGACTATTTCCCACGATGCGGCATCGACCTTGACGATCTTGTCGGTTTCTGTGTCGCCATCCTTCTTTTTAGTGGCGATATAAACGTATTTTCCGTCGCTCGCTACGCCCTGGGAGGAGGTGAAACCGTCGCTCCCCGAATATTTGAAGACCTCGCTGATGTGCGCGCCGATCTTCTTGCCGGCAGAAAGCGCGGCGGAAAAGTCGAAGGCTTCGTTTGCAAGTTCTTTTTTGACCTCAAGACCAACGGGAAGAGCGGTCACGCCGTCCGCGGTGTTCTCGGGGATGATCTTATAGAAAAATTCATTCAGCGCCGCGTTGCACTGCGAGATCCCCGAGCCGACGATGACGATCTTGCAGTCGGTGACCCGGATGATGTAGCCCGGGGAGGTCAGATCTGCCATTGCGGCAACCGATTCCGCACGGGCAGTGTCAAAAAGAAGGACCTCGTGTGCCTTGGCAGGATCGGGTTCGAGGGGATTTATCCAGTCCTCACCTTGCTTGAAATCGGAGGAATATTCGTCCTTCAGCTTGCGGTAGATGATGCGCGCGGTGTCAAGGTAATAACCCTCGGCGTTTTCCGAGCGAATGGTTTTGAAATCGGTCTTGCCGTTATCGATAAAGACAAGCTTTTCCGCCTCGGGCGCATCGGTTTCAAGCACGGGAGCCGTGGTCAGATCGGCGTCCTCCGGCTTGCAGGCGGAAAAGGAGAGAAGAGTGCAGATGATGAGGAATACGGAGATGATTTTTTTGAGTGTCATAATAAAAACCTTTCTTAATTGAATTCAAAAATTATCGACAGGACAAGATTGATAATTGTCAGTGGGATGAGATAACAAAAACCTCTCTTTATGATAATTATACCATAAAGAGAGGCGTGTGTCAATTATTATCTTTTTCCTTTGCCGAAGCGGGGGCCGTAGGCATGGCAGGCGCGGTAGTCCTGACCTTCCTTATCCATTCCGAACGCATTCCAGGATGCGGGGCGGAAGACGTCGGATGCGGGCACGTTGTGCATACAGACGGGTATGCGAAGCATCGAGCAGAGGGTGATGATGTCCGCGCCGATGTGGCCGTAGCTGATCGCGCCGTGATTTGCGCCCCAGTTGTTCATAACGTCGTATGCGGTCGCGAAGGGCGAGCCATCAACTCCGTCACAGCGCGGAGCAAACCAGGTGCAGGGCCAGGTGTAGTCGGTACGTTTCCAGAGGATGTCGGTGACCTCTTCGGGAAGCTTGACCGTCCAGCCTTCAACGAGCTGAACCACGGGTCCGAGCCCCTTGACGATGTTGAGTCGCATCATCGTGCAGGGCATTTCGGTCTCGGTGACGAAGCGCGAGGAATATCCTCCGCCGCGGAAGTAGCCGTTGTCGGCGGCGCACCATTCGGTCGCCTTTGTCATAGCGGAAATATCGTCCTCGGTAACGTCGTACCAAGGCTTGACGGTTGCTTTTCCGTCCTCGTCGGTCGATTTTCCGCAATAGTCGAGTGCACCCGCTCCGGAGTTGATGAGATGGATGAAGCCTCCCGCCTCAAGAGCGTGACCTTCAAGCTCGTAATTCGCCGCGCGGCGCAGAGCGTCAGCCGACCAGAAGGTGCGGACGTCGGCAAAAAGCTGTGCGCGGTTGGTCAGAAGCTTCATCAGAAGCATCGAGATGCCGTTGAGAGTATCGTTTTCGGTGGCAAGCACGAAGGGTTCGCGTGCGCCGTTCCAGTCGAAGGAGCTGTTGAGTATAGCCTCGGGGAAGTCGGCGTTGGGGTATGCATCGGTCCACTGACGCTGACCCTGGAAGCCCGCGGCGATCGCGTTGTGACCGACCATCTCTTCCTCGCATCCTTCGGGGAGATTGTTGTTGCCCGACATCAGATCCTGAATTATGAGTGCGGTCTTGACGGTGAATTCCCAGTCCGCCGCCTTTTCCTCATCGGATTTGCGGATGAATTCGGGATTCTTGTCGAGTCCCTCGGGGCAGTTTGCGCGTGTCCAAGCGAGGGCTTTTTCGTAAAGCTCGTGATCGTAAATGCCCTTGTCGATTCGGCGCAGGATCTCTACCTCGTCGACCGATTCAACGCGCATACCGAGATAGTCCTCGAAGAAATCGGGATCGATCAGCGAGCCCGCGATACCCATGCACATCGCGCCGATCTGCAGGTAGGAGCGTCCCTCCATCGAAGCGGCGGCAATAGCGGCGCGTCCGAAGCGGAGAAGTTTCGCGCGCACGTCATCGGGAATGGTGGTGTCATCGGCATCCTGAACGTCGTGACCGTAAATTCCGAATGCGGGCAAGCCTTTTTGTGCGTGCGCGGCGAGGACGGATGCGAGATAGACCGCGCCGGGACGCTCGGTGCCGTTGAATCCCTAAACGCCCTTGATGGTGTTCGGGTCTGTGTCCATGGTTTCCGAGCCGTAGCACCAGCAGGGGGTGACGGTCAAGGTGACGGCAACGCCCTCGCGCTTGAATTTATCTGCGCAAGCGGCGGCTTCACCGACACGGCCGATAGTGGTGTCGGCTATAACAACGCGGACGGGGCTTCCGTCGGCGTAGCGGAGATTTTCGCGGAAGAGGGCTGCGGCGCGTTCCGCCATACCCATAGTCTGATCTTCAAGAGATTCGCGCACTTTAAGCGCGCCGCGTCTGCCGTCGATAACGGGACGGATGCCGATCGCGGGGTACTGTCCGATAGTTCTGTTTCTCATCAGAATTCTCCTTTTGTAATATAATGACTAAGCTCTGCAAATTGATCTATACATCCGCGCTGATAGGGCGTGTAATTCGCCTCGTCGGCACTTCTTGCGTAGGTGTCCATCTTGATTCCGCGGTAACGGTTGAGGTAATCCTTCGCGCAGCAAGGATAGGTCAGCGACTCGGCTGTCGCGGCAAGACCGAGGTAGTCCTGCAACAGAGAAGCCTCGCGGCTTTCCCAATCGGCGCGCCAGAGTCTGACGTAAAGCTCGGGGTGGATGTTCGCCATGACTCCGCAATAGCCCGAGCAACCGTTTTTGAGAGTGGGCAGAAGTGTCTGAGCATTGGCGTTGAAGATCTCAAGTCGCGAGCCGCGGCAGATATCGAGTCTGTGCGCGATCAGATCGGCGTCGCAACAGGTGTCCTTGATGAAGTAGAAACGCTCTGTTTCGATGCACCAACGGAGCATCGCATCGGTGAGCAAACGCTTATAAGGCTTCGGGCATTCATAAATACCGAGGGGCATATCGGGAGGAAGCTTCGCGATAAGCTTTTCAGCGTCTGCTATCCAAGCCTCGTCGGTAGTATTTGCGATATCAAGTCTGTTCGAGATGAGAATAACCGCATCGGGTCCCTCCGCGGCAACTCGGCAAAGCTCTTCTGCCTGATCGTCAAGGCTGTCCGAAATATGTCCCGATGCAACGATCATCAGAGGCGCGCGGCTCTTGTCGGCTTCGGCGAGCTTCTTTGCCTCGTCAACAACAAGGCGTACGAGCAGAACACGCTCCTCGATCGAGAGGAACATTATCTCGCTCGACTGGCAAGCGGCGAAAATGCCGTCGCATCCGCTTTTCCAATAGAATCTGACGAGCTCGCGCACTGCATCCTCGTCGATCTCGCCGTTCTTGTAGGGCGTTATCATCGTAGGGTAAACGCCCTTGACTACCTTAAAATCCTTCATTTATAAATACCTTCCTTATTTTCTGATCTTGACGACGGTCTTCCGGCATTTTGCACCTTCGCCGATAGCCACGCCGGGGCGGTGCCACTCACCGGGCAGAAGCAGGAGAAAATCCCCCGCGCGGAGGGTGAGCGTCGAATAATTCTTATCGAAAGAGGCAAATTCAATATCTTTTTCCGCGGAATATTCCGCTTTGGGAGCTTCCTCGGGAATGATAACGTCTATCTGTTCCTCTCCATCGATCATCATTTGCACGTCTATGTATGCGTGATGGTTTTCAAAAATTTTGGTTTCTCTCGATTCCGCCGTGTATTCCGAGGAGGATGCGAAAAGCGCGTCGCCGTCGATGACGACCTTGCCGAGGGCAAAGGGAGCGTCGGCGATCTTCTTCGATTCGGTTAGCGCATATCCGAGAGAGGGTATCTTCTCCGCCCAAAAGGGAAGGTTTGCAATTTTACCGTAGATCATTTCTGCACCTCGCGGAAATTTTTTATTCTGTGGAAAGTGGTGAAATTCGAGTTGTGGAAGTTGTTCGCGCCGTTCACCGCAGTGCGGCAAAGGTAGAGAATGTCCTCGCCCTCAATGAAGAAATCGACGTATTGGAAGCCGACCTCCTTCGGCTCGTCGTTTCGGCGGTCGATCAGGTGACGGCAAAGCTCCCAGTTGACGAGATCTTCCGAGCAAATGAGCGAGAGCAGGTTGCGCTTCGTCATCGGCTCGTCGAGCGCGTAGCTTACGATCGTGTAATATTTTTTCGTTACTTCATCGAAAACGATGTTGAATTTCGACGCGGTGGCGGGGAAGTCGATCACCGAATCGAGAGTAGGCTCAGCCTCGGGGTTTTCGGGATCGTAGTTAAGAATAAGTGCAGTTTTATCTGCAAATCGAAGGAAATCTATGATCTTCCCGTCGGGCGTTTCGATCACGTTGCCCTCGATACCGCCCCAGATCTTCTCGGGGAGCGGAGAGATGTGCTCGCGAGCATCAAAAAGCTCGGTGCAGACCCAATTATCCGCGCAAAGAAGGTCGCTGTCGGCGGGGGCGGAAAGCACGGCGTCGCAGAAAACCTTCTCCGACCACGCGCCGTACTGAACGTCGGTCATAACGCGCCCGTCCTTGATAAGCACGGGCATCGGCGCGCGGTGCCATCCCACCTGGCGCGGGTGACAGCATCCGCGGAGGAGCACGGTCGGCTTCGTCCAATTCTTTCCGCCGTCATCCGAGCGCCCGATCAGCACGTCGCCGTATTCCGTCGAGCAGCCGAGCATATAAAGCGCGCCGCCCGAAAGGAACATCTTGCCCCAGAAGCAGGGGAAAAGCTCCGCGTGATGCTCCCAAGTCGCGCCGTCATCGTGCGAAACGTATATGAGTGTGAGATTCTGCGGCGCGCCGCTTGCGTAAAGGTCCATCGATGCGAGCAGATCGCCGTTTTCGAGGCGGATCAGCGAGGGCGAGCAGAGATATCTGCCCGAAAAAGCGTATTCGGGGTCATCGGGGTGAAGATAATTGACAACGACACCCGCCGCCTCACCTGTGCGGACAAGCCTTTCGGTCGATGAAGTACCGTCGTCGCGCCGGACGCGGAAGGCGTAATCCTTGCCGCATTCAAGCCCGTCGACCTTGCCCGTAAAGGAATCAAGATCGAGAACGTGAGCTTCTTCGGAATCTCTTTCTCTCAGGATAAGTTGATATTTTGCGTTTGCGGCGCTGTCTGTAAAATCAAATTCAAAACCGCCCGCAGACGGTGCAATTCGGCAAATATAGGGCGAGCGTGCGCGCGCCTTTTCGTGCAAGGGCAGATAGCGCGGATAGCTCCAGCTTTCGGCAGATCTCATGGGCTGAACCTCTTTTAGATGTTGTTATGTTAATTATAACACAACTGCATATAAATATCAAGTGAAATGTTGAATCGGATATATTTTTTCTCTTTTTCTATTGAATTTTTGTGCAATTTAGTATATAATTAATACAATAAATTATATAAGGAGCAAACTATGAGCATTTTAGTTGAAATTTGTGAAAATCTCCAAAAGGGTAAATCGAAAATAGTAAAGGAACTCGTCGCGCAGGCGGTCGAGGAGGGCGTCAGCCCCGAGCAGATCCTTAACGAAGGTCTGCTTGCAGGTATGAATATCGTCGGCGAAAAGTTCAAGAACAATGAAATTTACGTTCCCGAGGTCCTCGTTGCCGCGCGCGCAATGAACATGGGCGTTCAGATAATCAAGCCCCTTCTTGCCGCTGAGGGCGTCAAGGCGACCGGAAAGGTCTGCATTGGTACCGTTCAGGGCGACCTTCACGACATCGGCAAGAATCTTGTAAAGATGATGATGGAGGGCAAGGGCCTCGAGGTCGTTGACCTTGGCACCGACGTTTCTCCCGATGCGTTCGTTCAGACCGCTATCGAGCAGAATTGCCGTGTGATCTGCTGTTCTGCGCTTCTCACCACCACTATGGGAGTTATGGAAGAGGTAGTAAAAGCGGCAGAGGCTGCGGGTATTCGCGATAAAGTAAAAATTATGGTTGGCGGCGCTCCCGTAAGCGAGGAATACTGCAAGAAGATCGGCGCGGACGCATACACCGTTGACGCCGCAAGCGCCGCAGACGTCGCAGTAGCTTTCTGCAAGGAATAAAGATCCGCGAGCCGTTATTCGGAGGGTGATTGTAATGACCGAAAAGGATAAATCCGTCGTAAGAGAGCTCGCAAAGATATATATGTCTTTGGTCTGCACGGAGAAGCAGGAGAAAATGGTTCGCAGATTCCGCGATACCAACGATCTGAAGCCCGGCCGTCCGCCGGTCATTCTCGACGAGATCCCGTGGTATCAGATGGATATGGACGGCGAGCTTACCCTCGTATGCGAGCACAAGGGCGCGCGCAATGTCGAGCTCTATTTCAGAAAGGCTATCTATTACATAAAGCACTTCAAGGCGGATAATCTCTATGAACCCGTATTTCGTGTCAAGCGTGCCGTGGAGTCAACCGGAATAGGACTCGATCCCGTCACCGCGGATATGAAGCGGACCGATAGCATCAACAATATCGTATCTCGCGAATTTGAGGATATCCTTGAGGATGAGTCCGCGCTTGAGGCGATGCACGATCCCGTGCTCACGCTCAGTCCCGAAAAGGATGCCGCAAGAATGGAATTTTACACCGATCTGCTTGGGGATACGATTCCCGTGCAGCTTTACGGTTACGGCTACTTTTATTTCGCCCCGTGGGATAAGATCACCCGCCTGCGCGGAGTCGAGCCGATCCTTATGGATATGTACGACCGCCCCGAATATTTGCACGAGATCATCAAAAAATTCGTCTGTGCGGCACACGCCGAGCTTGATTTTGTGGAAAAGAATCTCGACGTTTCTTTGCCTCCGTCGCTCCATTGCACACCCGGTGCGGTGTCGGGTCTGGCAGATACGGGCCTGAAGGCAACATGGTGCCGCAGTATGGCGCAGACATTCGGCGTTATATCGCCCGAGATGTTCGATGAGTTCGAGGTGCAGTATCTCCTTGCCGTGGCGGATAGGTTTGCCTATACTTACTATGGCTGCTGCGAACCCCTTGACGACAAGATCAGCGTGATCAAAAAGATACCCAATCTGCGCAAGATCGGCTGTTCCCCTTGGGCAAACGTCGAAAGATGCGCCGAGCAGATCAGGGGCGACTACGTGCTTTCAAGAAAGCCGAACCCCGCGCACGTTGCGATCAGCACCGACCCCGACCTTATCAGACGAGAGACCGAAGAGACCGTGAAGGCTTGTATCAAATACGGATGCCCTTACGATATCGTGCTCAAGGACATAAGTACGGTTTCGTGCAGACCCGAAAATCTGATAGTCTGGGCACAAACGGTCAGCGACGTGCTTGATAAATATTATGATAGAATCTGAAAGGGATAAAATATATGACCACACGCGAACGTTGTATGAATATCCTTCATTATAAGGACACCGACCGCATCCCCGCCGTGCATTTCGGCTATTGGGGAGAACTGCTCGTCGAATGGGCAGAGCAGGGACATATTTCTATGGAGATGGCAAAGGGCGCCGTCCACGACGGTTCTAGGGTACAGGGGGAGCTTGACAAGATCATCGGCTGGGATTGCACCTGGCATAATTGCGTGTATCCCAAATTGGGTCTTTATCCCGCTTTTCAAAGAAAGGTCATCGAGACTCTTCCCGACGGCTCTCAAAGAGTGCTCACCGACAAGGGCGTGATTGAAAAATTCAAGCCAGGAATAGTTTCGATCCCCTCCGAGGATGATTATCTTCTGAAGGACAGAGAAGCCTTCGAGGAGTTCTTCCTGCCCAAAATGCAATATTCGGAAGATCGTGCAAAGAGCGAGGATCTTATCAGACAGTATAATGGAAAACTCGAATACGATGCCCCGATAGGACTCAGGGTCGGAAGCGTGTTGGGTGATATCCGTGATATTACGACCGTTATGGGTATGAGCTACCTTATGTACGATGAGGATGAAGAGCTTTTTGCGGATATCGTGGATGCCTATGCGGAGATGCAATATAAATGCGTTGAAGCGGCACTTAAAACAGGGCTGAAATTTGATTTCGGTCATTATTGGGAAGATATCTGCTTCAAGAGCAGCCCGCTGATCTCGCCCGAGGTGTTCGACGAGCTCTGCCGCAAGCACTACAAGAAGCGAAACGATCTGCTTCATAAGCACGGTATTGACATCATTTCGCTCGACTGCGACGGAGTGACCGAAAAGCTCATTCCCACTTGGATTGAGACGGGCGTAAACGTCCTGTTCCCGATCGAGGTCGGTGTTTGGGGCGATCAGTTTGAGCCCGCGCGAAAGAAATACGGCAAGGAGATCCTCGGTGTCGGCGGTATGGATAAGACCGCGTTCCGCAAGGATCGAGCGGCGGTCGACGCAGAGCTTGAGCGCATCAAGCGTCTCTTTGGCCTCGGCGGCTTCATCCCCTGCCCCGACCACAGACTTATGCCCGGTTCGAAGTTCGAGCTCGTGCAGTATTATGCGGAAGAGATCAAGAAGATAAGGGTGTAAAATGAAAATCTGGATCGAAGGACTTAAGTCCGAAAACAATAAAAAACCGATGCCTCTGCTTTCCTTCCCCTCGGTCAGCCTGCTCGGTGTAAAGGTCAGCGAGCTTATCTCGGACAGCGATCTGCAGGCAAAAGGTATGCTCGCGGTGGCAGAGGCGGTCGATGCTTCGGCATCTGTCAGCTTTATGGATCTCTCTCTCGAAGCCGAGGCTTTCGGAGCGACCGTCAGCTTCTCGGAGGATGAGGTTCCGACTGTCAAGGGCAGACTTGTCACCGATGAGGATGAGGCACAGGCTCTCGCTGTTCCCGCCGTCGGAAGCGGACGCACGGGGATTTACATTGAAGCGGTGAAAAAAGCCGCCGCGAAGATCAGCGACCGCCCCGTTTTTGCGGGCATCATCGGTCCCTTCTCGCTCGCGGCAAGACTTCTCGACGTCACCGAGATCATGATGGATTGCTACGACGACCCCGATATGGTGCACGTCGTGCTTGACAAGGCGACCGAATTTTTGATCGAATATGCAAAGGCATATAAATCCGCGGGCGCCGCGGGAATCGTGATGGCGGAGCCGGTTTCGGGCCTGCTTTCTCCCACGCTCGAGGAGGAATTTTCCTCGCCTTACGTCAAAAAGATCGTTGATGCCGTTCAGGATGATTCCTTCTCGGTGATCTACCATAACTGCGGCGACAACGTGCCCAAAATGCTCGAATCGATCCTCTCGACGGGCGCGGCGGCTTACCATTTCGGCAACGCCGTTGATATGGAAGAGGATATTATCAAGAAGATCCCCGCCGACGTTCTCGTTATGGGAAACATCGACCCCGCGGGCGTGCTCCGTATGGGAACTCCGGAAAAAGTCCGTGCAGCAACTCTTGCTCTGCTCGAAAAATGCTCAAAATATCCCAATTTCCTTCTCTCGTCGGGATGCGATATCCCGCCCATGACTCCTTGGGAGAACATAAAGGCATTCTTTGCCGCATATGAAGAATATTATGGAAAAATTTGATAAGCTGATAAAAGAAACGCTCGCGCTCGGCGCGTTCAAGGCGAGCATCATAACCACCGACAAGATCGAGCTTGACCGCGTTTTCCGCGATATCTGTGCCTCGAACAGCTGCGGAATGTACGGCAAATGCTATATGTGCCCGCCCGACGTCGGCGATATCGACGCGCTGATGGCAGAGGTCAGGGAATACGATTACGCCCTGGTGTACCAGACCGTGTCAGGTCTTGAGGACAGCTTCGATTTCGAGGGTATGGTCGAGGCGAAAAAGAAATTTTATCCGATCTCGCAAAAGCTCCGCGGAGTTTTCCGTGAGGCGGGCATAGAAAAAGTCCTGCACCTCGGTGCGGGCGGATGCGGTGTCTGCAAGGTCTGCGCCAAGCGGACGAATGAAGCATGCCGCCACCCCGATCTTGCAATGGCTTCGCTCGAGGCATACGGCTTCAACGTTTCGCGCCTTGCCGCGGCGGCGGATATGAAATACATCAACGGTCAGAACACCGTCACCTATTTCGGCGCGGTGCTTTATAAGAACAATGAGTGATTATATTAAAGTTATCGTAAACGGCGAGGAGCGCAGAGCCCTCGCCGGTGCCGCACTTTCCGAGATCATCGCGGGCGAAAAGCCCTGCGGCGGCCACGGCAAATGCGGAAAATGCAAGGTGTGGGCAAAGGGCAAACTTTCCCCGCCGAGCGCCGCCGAGCGCGAACTTTTGACAAACGAAGAGCTTGCCGCAGGCATACGTCTTTCTTGCTGTACCTTCGCCGAGGGTGATGCCGAGGTGAAGAACGTCGCATCCGATTCGGATGCGCAGATAGTTACCGCAGGAAAGCGGATCGGGTTTGATCTGAACCCGATCTTTGTGCAGTACGGCGCCGCGATAGATATCGGCACCACCACTCTGGCGGCAAGGCTTTACGATGCAAAAGGTAATATTCTTGCCACGTCTTCGCGCCTCAATCCACAGTCGGAGTTTGGTGCCGACGTCATTTCGCGAATAGAAGCCGCCCTCGGCGGAAAAGACGAGGAGCTTGCCGATTCGATCCGTAAGGCTCTGGATGAAATCCTCGTGGAGCTTGCTTCAAAAGCAAAAATTGATTCAAAGAATATTGATGCCGTTGCCGTTACCGGCAACACCGTAATGCTTTCGCTGCTGACCGTCGAATCGGTTGAGCCTTTCTCGCACGCACCTTTCGAGGCAAAAAGGCTGTTTGGCGAAACGTTGACGGCGAAGGCGCTCGATCTTTCGAGCCTTTCCCCCGAAACCGCGGTTTATCTGCCGCCTTGTATCTCGGCTTTTGTCGGCGCGGATACCGTTTGCGCCTTGATTTCCACGGGGCTTTGCGACGGTGAAATGGCAATGCTCGTCGATATCGGAACGAACGGCGAGATGGCGATCCGGCACGGAGGAAAACTTACCGTCTGTTCAACTGCCGCCGGCCCCGCTTTCGAGGGCGTTGGTATCTCGATGGGTATGCGAGGCGCCGCCGGTGCGATCGATAAAGTGGTCCTGCTCAACGGCGAGCCCTATCCGCACGTCATCGGCGGAGGCAAAGCGATCGGAATCTGCGGAAGCGGACTCGTCGATGCCGCGGCTTGCATGCTCGACTGCGAAATTATCGATGAGACAGGCGCACTTGACGAAGATCCCTTCACGCTTTGCGACGGCGTTTCTGTCACCGCGCAGGACATCCGAATGCTCCAGCTTGCCAAAAGCGCGATCTGCGCGGGACTTCTTACCCTCACCGAAAGCGCGGGCATCGAACCCGAGGACGTTCCGATCCTTTATATCGCAGGCGGATTCGGAAATTATCTCAATAAAAAAAGCGCCGCAAAGATCGGACTCTTGCCGACCTCTCTTGCAAAAAATTCGGAAACCGTCGGCAACGCCGCCCTCGAAGGCGCGTCGATGCTCCTGCTCAATGCGAATATGAGCGAAAAAGCGCGCGGTCTGGCGGAAAAAGCAGAAACACTCGAACTATCGACCAACAAAGTCTTCTCCGAGTACTTTATGATGGGGATGATGTTTGAGGAGGTATAAATGAATGCAGCCCCGCTTCGCGCGGGGCTATTGTTTTATTTTAGTCATGCAGAAGGCCGCAAACGCAATCTCTCGCATCCTGATCACGCCGAAGGCGTGTATATCATTCGCAACCTGTTGCGGTATATCATCAATGCGCAGCATTGTATATCATCAATCCGCAGGGGATACACGCAGACGCGTGATGATATACGCCTTCGGCGATGATATACACGCTTGCGCGTGATGATATACCAAGCCTGCGGCTTGAATAAAAAGAAAAATCCGAACGGAGTTCGGATTTTTCTTTTTTGGTGACCCATCCGGGAATCTGAACCCCCACGTGCGGATTTGATTTGTGCTAAACTGAAAACAGGTGCGCCGCACGTTTTGTGTAGTTGCGCAAGCGCAACTACACGGGGTTCTGATTCCATTGAATTCAGCAATAAGAAAAGCACGACGCTGTGCGTCGTGCTTTTCTTATTGGTGACCCATCCGGGAATCGAACCCGAGTTTCCAGCGTGAGAGGCTAGCGTCTTGACCGCTTGACCAATGGGCCACGTTTGATGCTTGAATATTATATCATATATTTTGTGAAATGTCAATACCTTTTTGAAAAAAAGTTTTAGAAAAATGCGATTTTTTTGGATTTTTTGAAAAAGTCGGGGAATGAGCGGTGACGGAGATGTTTTCCTTTTTTATCTTGAGTGAATAGACTGTTTTTCGCGGGTAAATAATACTCATGAGCGCAAAACTTGTGCAAATTATAAGGAGGCTTACCTATGATAATCGACCGTATTGCTCTCATTCTGACTATCGTCGGTGCTTTCAACTGGGGCGGAGTCGGACTTTTTAAGTTCGATACCGTGGCTTGGCTCTTCGGAGGCAACGATACCCTCGGAGCACGAATCGTTTATACCCTCGTTGCTCTTGCGGGTCTTTGGTGCGTTACGCTCCTCTTCCGCTCGCGCGATGATTACGAGGAATCTGCTACAATGTAAAAATAAAGCGGAGCTTGCGCTCCGCTTTATTTATAAAAATTTGATAATTCACATTTTACTAGTCACCAGTCACTAATTCCCGTTTGTGGCGGGAATTGTTACGGCAAAACCACCATCAGTCCGTTCGCAACGGCACGCAAAGAGCCGTCCGAGGGGCTGTTTTCTGTGATAAGCTCGCCTTTTTCGTTTTTAAGTATGAAGGTGGAGGATCCGCCGCCGTCAAGGTTGACCGCATTGACGCAGTCAAGTGTCGACATAATGTATGCGAGGTCGGACAGGGAAGCTCCGTTCGAAACGATGGGCTGTCTGCCGTCAACGACGACAAGCACGATGGTTCCGTCCGCTGTGACGCCCGCCGCGGTGCGGGGATGGCGCGTATCGGAAAATTCGGTGCCGACCGAAACGTTATCGACCGCTCCGTTTCTGAGCAAGACGTGCGAGCCGCCGACTGCGGCGGTGAGCTTGTCTTTGTAGGAAATGTATTCGTCGGAGGTGCCCATAACGGCATCGCCCTCGGCGGTGATCCCGAACCAGGGGCGGTCGCCCGTGCCGCTGATCAATGTGCCGTCCTTGATGCAAAGGCCGCGCATCACGTTCGTTCCGCCCATATCGAAGAAGTCGGCGTTGACACCCGCAAGAACGTTTTTGCCGTTCGAGATCGCGGCGGAGAGCTGATTCTTCATATTCGAAACGCTTCCTTTCTTTTCCGCGCTGTCGGAGGGCATAGTGGTTTGGATAGTCGCCGCTCCCTTCTTGATGCTTATCGCGTAAGCGCGCACGGGCGCGGAATTCTTGTCATCGTAAAGGATCTCGGTATAAATAATGCCGGGCGCGACTTCCTTTGAAGTCTTTTTGACCTCACTGAGCTTGTTGGTTCCCGTATGAACGTTGAGCCCCGAATAAGCGCGGTCGTTCGAAAGCTCGATCTTGTATTCACCGGAAGCGCTGGCGGGCATATATTCGAATATGAATCGCTCGGCTGCCTTGCTGCCTGCCGAGTCGGTTTTGAAATCAATGAAGATATTTCCGTCAGATTCGGTGATGAAATAGCGTGCAGATACGAAATATTCGTGCTCACCGTGGTTTCCGTCGGTCTTTCCGCATCCGAAGAATATGGCGGGTCCGCCATTGTATTCGGCAAGAGGAACAACGGGGAGATTGACACCGCAAACGCGGCTGATTCCCTGAACGATCAATTCCGTGTTCTTGCCGTTCTTGGTTGCGTCGACGATCGAGTATTCGGTGATTTCTCTGTCACCGAGCTTGAGCGAAGTGATCGGGTAGCCTTTGGTGTAAAGAAATTCCGTGCCGATCTTTAGCTCGGAAGCGCTTCCTGCGGTAAGGACCTTGCCGTCGGCGTCCTCTTCGTAGCCGAAGAGATCTTTGAGGAAGCTTTTGGCAGCGGTCACGGTTGCTTCGGGCGAGCCGCCGCAGATGACGATGACGTTTTCGCTGACGATCTTATAGGTCCAATCGTAATAGGTCAGATCCTCGAGTGCGCTGACCGAATCCGCGCGGTTGGTTTGTCCGATGAGGATCTCAAATTCGGCCGGCTTGACCTCGGCGCCCTTCTTGGTGAAGTCTGTCGACATCGAAAACCGGAAGCCGAATGTGCTCTCAAGACCGCGCGAGAGAAGCTGCATTGCCGCTACTTCCTCGTCCGCCGCTTCATCGGGTCGGCAAAGCTTGAAATCCGCGTGCAGGTTGAATCCGGGAGCCTCGGTTTCGGGTGCTTCCGTGATCGCGTTCGTGATCGGCTGAGTGGTTTCTTCCCCTATCCCGCCGGTGCACGCAACCGCAGAGAAGAGCATGCAGGCAAGGAGGAAGAAGGATAATAATCTTTTGAAATTATTCTTCATCGGTGTATCAATCTATGGGGTTGCCCTCTTTGTCGAAGAGGGGCAGCTTTTCGAGATAAATGAGGTCGTCCCTCTTGGTTGCGTCGCCTTCGGCAAGGATCGCCATGCGTCCGCAGATGTTGCCTCCGGCGGCATTTACAAGCTTTTCGATCGCAAGCAGGCTCTCGCCGGTCGAGATAACGTCGTCGACGATGAGGATCTTTTTGCCCTTCATCAGATCGGCGTCTGCCTTGTCAAGATAAAGCTTCTGCTCCTTTGCGGTGGTGATCGAGTTGACGATGACCTCGAAAACGCCTGTCATATAAAGCTTTGCCGCCTTGCGCGCGAGAAAGTATTTCTGATTTCCCGCAAGACGCGCCATTTCGTGAACGAGCGGAATGCCCTTTGCTTCGGCGGAAATGAGGTAGTCGTATTCGGGTGCCAGATCGAGCATCTTCTGCGCGCAAGCCGTGGTCAGCTCGGGGTCGCCGAAGATGACGAAAGCACCGATCTGCAGATTCTCGTTGAGAGGGCAGAGAGGAAGCGCGCGGTCGCAGCCCGCGATGTTCATATTGTAGTGTGTTTTTGCCATGATTTTTAACTCCTTGAGTGATTTTTTCTTCCATATATAATTATACACGACGTGCCGAAAAAGTCAAGACTTTTTTGAATAAAATTTTTGTTGACAATTCCTTTTATATATGGTAAAATAAAATATCAAGCGAAAGGATGCAATTTGATGAAAAAACTCTTCAGGGCTTTCACTTTTATTCTTATCTCGACACTTCTCACCACCTCGGTCTCTGCCGCTCCGCGCGACGAGGCGGAGCCGGGCGTTGGATATAATATCGTTTATTACGAAGAATTTAATTACGACAATATGGGCGGCAACGAAAAGGTACTGCAGGCTCTCGGATGGACCGCGCTTTCAAACGCCAACAAGACGGCGGTCAACGATCCGACGGCGAAGCTTTCGATCATCGACGGCAGGCTTTACGTTGAAAATAACAAAAGCGGCGGCAAGGATTCCTATTTTATGCTTCTGAACGACGCGCAGATGTACGGCGCGTGGCAGGGGGATTATACCGTTCAGTTCGACGTCACTCTGACCTCTGCGGGCGACAACGCACGCTATATCGCGCTTCTGACGGATTATAAGCCCACTGCCAAAGGCGATTATCATTCCTTCCACCTCCGAATCAACGGTTCCGCGAACAATCAGGCTCGAATCGCGGGCAAATGGACTACTTTTGATGCGGCGGGCCCCTATTTTGCCGCCGATCAGGATGATACCGACGGTACGAGCACGATCGTCAAGAAGGTGCTCGGCAAGGATTATAACGGAAGCCCGCTGCTCAAAAACGTCACACTGACCGTCCGCATCGTCTGCGAAAAATACGACATCGGCCCTCGTGTTTATATCAGAAACACAGCCGAGGGCGGCGATTTCGTGCTCGTTTCCCGCGCGGGCAGTGAGGACGACGAAGTATATACAAGCTCGCATTGGCGCAAAACCGGCGGAAAGGCGATCGTTCTCAAGGCGGGCGGAACGATTAACGGCTACGTTGATAATATCCTCGTTTATACCGGCACGGTCGAACCCGTTTTCGAGGAGCTGAAGGTTCCCGAAACGACTGCAGAACCCGAAACCACCGCGGCTTCCGAAACCACGGCAGTGCCCGAAACCGAACCCGTGACGGAAACAGCGCCCGTACCCGAAGAAAGCGGATGCGCGGCGATCGTATCAGCGTCAATAATTCCGCTTATCGCGGCAGCTTTTGTGATTTCAAAGAGAAAATGAATCAATAAAGACGGCACCGAAATTCGGTGCCGTCTTTATTTTATCTTTTTTTCTTATTGTTTTTGTTATTCCTTTGTCCGTTTCCCGCGGGCTTTGAGCCTTTCGCGGTTTTCTGCGGGTGGGAATTTTTCTGATTGCGCTGATTTTGATTCTTACCCTGAGGCTTGAAAGTGTTCTCGGGGCGGACGAGGCAATCCTTGCCCGTGCCAATGAGGTCTTCGCGGTGCGCGGCTATGAGTGCCTCGCGTACGAAGGGAGCGTTTTCGGGCTTGCCGTACTGCAGAAGCGCGCGCTGAAGCTTCTTTTCGCGCGGGTCGCGGGCGACGTAGACCTTTTTGCCCGTGAAGGGATCGATTCCCGTTGCGAACATTACGGTCGAAGCCGTGCCGGGGGTGGGGTAAAAATCCTGAACCTGCTCGGGCGAGAGGTTTTCGCGCTTTAAGTAGAGCGCAAGGGCGATCGCGTCGTGCAGAGTCGAGCCGGGGTGGCTGGACATAAGGTAGGGAACGAGGTACTGCTCCTTACCGCACGCGCGGCAAAGATCAAAGAATTTCTCGCGGAAACGGCGATAGACCGAGAAATCGGGCTTGCCCATATAGGCGAGAACTCCTGCCGAGCAATGCTCGGGCGCGACCTTTAGCTGTCCCGAAACGTTGTCGCGGACGAGCTTGCGGAAGAAGGAATCGTCGGGGTCCGCCATAAGGTAGTCGAATCTGATTCCCGAGCGGATGAATACCTTCTTGATGCCCGGAATTTTCTCAACCGATTCGATCAGATCGTAATATTCCTTGTGATCGACCTTGAGATTGGGGCAGGGCTTCGGGGCGAGGCACTTGCGGTTGGGGCAAACGCCGTGCTGAAGCTGTTTGTCGCACGCGGGCGCGCGGAAATTTGCCGTGGGGCCGCCAACGTCGTGGATGTAACCCTTGAAATCGGGCATTTTGACGATATCACGCGCCTCGGCAAGAACGCTTTCCTTCGAACGGCTTCTCACGCTTCGTCCCTGATGGAACGCAAGCGCGCAGAAGTTGCAAGCACCGAAGCATCCGCGGTTGTGCGTTATCGAGAATGCTACCTCCGCGATCGCGGGCACGCCGCCGTCCTTGTCGTAAACGGGATGGACTTTTCGGGTGTAGGGAAGCGCGTAAACGCGGTCAAGCTCTTTTCTTTCAAGCGGAGGCATCGGGGGATTCTGAACGAGGAGCTTGTCGCCGTAGTGCTCGATTATGGCTCTGCCGCCTATGGCGTCCTGCTCGCGGTACTGCGCGCCGAAAGCCTCGGCATATGCGCGTCCGCCCTCTTTGAGCTCTTCCCAGTCAAGCTCCGTGGCAACGGGATAGTGGACCTCGAGCTTGTCCGCGGGGCAGAGATAGCAGGTGCCTCTCACGTCGCGGATCTTTTTGACGGGCACGCCTTTGTCGAGAAGTTCTGCTATGCGCAGGAGAATGTTTTCACCCATTCCGTAGGTCAGAATATCTGCGCGGCTGTCGATGAGCATCGAGCGGCGCATGCGGTCCTCCCAATAATCGTAGTGGGCGAAGCGGCGAAGCGAGGCTTCAAGACCTCCAAGGATTATCGGCACGTCGCCGTAAGCCTGTCTTATGAGGTTCGAGTAAACGATAGTCGCGCGGTCGGGGCGCAGACCCGTCTTTCCGCCGGGGGAATAATAGTCGTATCCTCTGCGGTGGCGGGTGACCGAGTAGTGCGATACCATCGAGTCAACGTTGCCCGCGGTGACGAGGAATCCTAGCCTCGGCTTGCCGAAACGCTTGACGTCATCAAGTGTCTTCCAGTTCGGCTGTGCAAGGATAGCAACGCGGTATCCCGCCGCCTCAAGCACGCGCGAGATGATGGCAACGCCAAAAGAGGGATGATCGACGTAAGCATCCCCCGTGATATATACAAAATCGGGTCTGTCCCACCCGCGCGCCTCCATTTCGGCGCGCGTGATGGGAAGAAATTCTGTTCCGAGCATTTTTTATCTCCTGAATTATGGTCAAATAGAAAATTTTTATCAAAAAGCGAGTGCGAACAAAGCGTTCTGGGTGTCCCCTCATCACCCGCTGCGGCGGGAGCTTCTCCCAGGAGAAGCCTTAAGTTACTGTCAACTGTGTTTTGAATTTTCTGTATTTCGTATTATTTGATCCCGAAAAAGTAATGGTGTTTTTTAATAAATTGAAATTTGCTTTAGCAAACCTCTACCTTCTATTTCGTCCCTGGCGAAATATATCATACACGAAGCATATATGATTCACATAGCGAATATCATTTTAATTACAACTTCAACTTTATTCGCAATGTACGCACGAACTGAGTTCCCAAGGCTTCTCCTGGGAGAAGCTCCCGCCGCAGCGGGTGATGAGGGGACACCCAGAACGTTTTGTTAGCACGTGGCTTATAATTTTTACAAACTATTTTTTGGCCTTTTTTATTCCGAAAAATTTTCGCAAAATCGATGCCAGAATGGCGGGCGGGCGCATCAGAACGATCCTCATATTTCCTCCTACTTGATGAGCATAAATCCCGCGCAGAGGAGGACGGCCGCCTCGATAAAGGCGAGGATCTTCCCGGGCAAAAGAAAGGCAAGCAGTATCCCCGCGCCGAAGGTCAGCGCAAGAACACCAACAGTTTGCCGCATCTTTCTTGAATCTCTCATATTCCACCTCCGCAAATCGTCTTCAATGACATTATATGCGTCAGGGGCGGAAAAGTTCACGCGTCGCGCGATTCTATGAGATAAAGCGAGCCTTTTTTGACCGAGATGAGCGCGCAGTTGCCCTCGATCTCATTCGAGGTGGCAAAACCGCCGTTCTTTCTTGAAAGTCTGGCATTCTTGAGTGGATATTTCGCGCCCTCGATAGAAACTCCCTTAACGGTGTCGGATGCGGGGATGAGCGAGAAATACTTGTATCCGCCGCCGCGTCCGATCAGCGCGGAGCCTCCGTTTACGAAGTGAACGCGGGAATAGCCGTCGGTCGCGATGGCGTAGAGATGACGCGCGTCAAGGTCCTCGAGGATGGAGAGATTCGCGAGCGTGTGGTCGAGTCTGCCCGAAAGTCCGCCGATGATGACGAAGGAATCAGCACCGCGCTCGATGGCGATCTCGATCGCCGCCTGTGCGTCGGTGATGTCCTTTTCGGGCTTGAGGCGGATGATCTCTGCTCCCTCGGGTATCTCGCGCTCGGGGAAGGAGTCAAAATCGCCCACGGCAATATCAACGCGGTCGCCGAGCGCGATCGCGTTGCGGATGCCCGAATCGGCGGCAACGGTGATGTCCTCGCCCTTCGGGTGTTCGGTTATGTAGTTTACGTCGATCTTACCGCCGACGTAGATGAATGCTTTCATTGTCTTTTCTCCCAGCGGGGTTTTGCTTTGAGGGTTTTATACATCGAAAGATAACTTTCGTGGCGCGAGGGCGCGATCTCACCGCGCTCGATGGCTTCAAGGATGGCGCAGCCTTCCTCTTTGGTGTGCGAGCAGTCAAGGTACTTGCACTCGCCGTAATGCTCGCGGAATTCGCGCATGGTGTCGGGGAGCGCGTCAAAGGGGAAGAAATCGAAGTTTTCGAAGTCTATCATCGAAAAACCGGGCGTGTCGGCAAGGAATCCGCCGCCTTCAAGCGGGAAAAGCTCCGCCTGGCGGGTGGTGTGCTTGCCTCTCGCGATCTTTCGGCTGATCTCGCCCGCCGCCAGCTTCATTTCGGGGAAAAGAGCGTTTATCAGGGTCGATTTTCCGACACCCGATGCACCTGCAAAAGCGGCGACTTTGCCGTGCAAGCGCTCTTTTATATAGGAAGAAAATTCTTCGATACCGTCGCCCTCGTAGCAGGAAAGGGTGAAGGTGGGATAGAGCGCGGATCTGTACGTTTTTTCGAGCTTTTCGGCAACCTCCGCGTCAAGCTCGCATTTGCCGATGACGACGATCGCCTCTATGCCGTGGTATTCGGCGACCGAGAGGAGCTTGTCTATCGTTTCGGTCGCGGGGGCGGGAGCCGCCGATGCGCAAACGATGACGAGAATGTCAAGATTCGAAAGCGGGGGGCGGATGAGCGAATTGCGTCGCGGAAGGATAGCTGAAACCGCGCCCTCGGGGAGCCCCGAAGAATCGTCCTGCTGAATTCCGCCTTCGGTGAAGGAATTGTCTGTATAAATGAATTCGCAGATGTCGCCGACCTTGATCTTTCCGCCGTCGGGCGTGCGGAGCGAGCCGCGCGCGCGGGTGAGGAGCGATCTGCCCGCAAGGGGCGAGGGCGTTCCGGGGTAGAGCGAGGAATGCTCCTCGGCATCAGCAAGGCTGACGTAATAAAGTCCGCCTACACCGCGAAGAATGCGGCATTGAGTTTTATATTCCATCGGTCATCTCTCCGTAAGTCCGAGAGCGGCGGCGTAAACGTAGGAAATTGCCGCTTCGGTATATCCCGCACGGCGGCAGTCGAGCGTCAGAAGTACTCCTCCGCGCAGGGAATGGTTGTATTCAAATCTTCCGCCGATGCCAAGCTGATCAAAACCGATCGAGCCGCAGAGCGCAACGTTACCAACAGAACAGCTTATAAGCGCGGGCGACGTGGGATCAGCCGCGCAGATAAAGGTGTCGGCTCCCGCGATCATCAGCGAGTCGCAAACGTCGGAAAGGGCAGAGGATACGTACTTGCTTTCGATGCCTTCAGCGGAGGTCGCGATCTGTTTTGAGGGCGCGGGCAGAATTGCGGTGACCGAACGCTTGTAATCGGATGCGCGGGCAAAAAGCTTGGTTTCAGCCTCTATCAAAGAGCAAAGCTCGTTCGTGGAGGCGTATACGTCGGCAACGTAGATGCTTGCGGTAACGATACCCTGCGGATTTCCGACGGTTATCGAATAGGAAGCTCCGTCCGTGACCTTTTTGATGCATCCGGGGAAGGAGGAAATGACCTCACAGACCGTCACGCGCGGGATATCGCCCGAAAGCTCACCCGGTGTGAAGCACCAGGGAGTCGAAGTCTTTGCCAGAATATCCGAAATGCTCTGCCAGAGCGCGGTCAGCTCCTGACGGTTCTTTGTTCCGCCTTCAACGCCGCCGTTGAAAACAACGAGATCGGGCTTTGCGTCCGCAATGATGCCTTCAAGCGCGCGGAGAGTATAGGAATTCGAGTCGATATGTGAGAAGGTGAGTATATTTACCGACGAATCAGTCACGATCTCGGGTGCGTATGCGCTCTCCTCCGAGGGTTGGAGATCGAAACGGTAAAGCTCCTCGGAGATGACGTAACCGCTGCGGTATTCCAAAGCATCAATGAAGGCGCTTACTCCTTCTTTGACCTTTGTGTAAGATGCCGCCAGAATGTCGATGCGGTTGCCGCCGCGGACGATCTCGAGTCCTTCGGTGCCAAGGCGCGAAAGAATTTGCAGATACGAGGCGTCAAGAAGATCAGTGATTCCAAGGTTGACAGTCAAGGTCGGATCCGCATTGTAAAGCGCGAGCGTATCTTCATCCAACGCGAGATACTCCCCGTCGGAAAGAATGACGAAATGCGCATGGAAACGGCTTTGCAGCTCAGCTTTGATATGTACCGCCAGCTCCTCGCCCCAGCTTTCGGCTTCGGGATAGACCAGAACGAGATGGGGGAAAAGTTTCGGGACCGCGATGCCGTCAAGTTCGGGCATCTCGTCGTCGAAGGAGAAGGGCGGAAGTGTCAGACTTTCGCCGGTATCCGGCATTGCCGCGGGAAGCATTGTCAAAAGAAGCAGTACAAAAACTGCCGCAACAGAGATCCGTATTAACTTTTTTCTGTCGGTCTGTTTGATGGCTTCCTTGATTTTCTGAAAGTTCGGCATAAATTTTGCTTTCCTTTTTATTATATAAGATTTATTGAGGTATATCGGTTGATCCGAAGCCCTCGCTGATCACAAGGTCGATCGTTATCCAGCCCTGCGGTCCCGTGATGAACTGTCCCGCTTCGGTTGACTGAAGGATGACGGTTCCCGCGGGAGAATAGCTTTGGACATAGCTTACACCGCCGACAACGATGCCTGCGGAGAGCAGACGCGCTTCGGCTTCGGCAAGAGTCATGCCGAGCACGTCGGGCACGATAACGCTGACGACGGGCGGAGTATAATTTGTTCCGCCGCTGAGAACGAGGTTGATCTCAAGAACACCCGTGGTCAGCTCGATCTGACCCGCACCGGGAGTATGCGAGAGGATGGTATCCTTGGGTCTGAGGCTCATGGTATAGGTCACGTTCAGCTTGTATTCGCAGACACCCTCGAACATATAGTCGAGGATCGCGCGCGCAGCGTTCAGCGACTGTCCCGCGAGATTCACCATATTGACTGTGCGCGAGTATGTAGGACCGCCGCTGACCGTCAGGGTGACGGAGTCTGCATTGGTCGCAACGGCTTCCTCCGCGCTCGGGGACTGGATAAGAACTGTTCCTTCGGGGGCTTCGTCCCTGAGCGTGATAAGAGTTACCTGAACGCCGTAGCCTTCAAGTTCGCTCTTTGAGGGACCGACTTCTTTTCCCACAACGTCGGGGCAGACGTTCAGCGCAAAGCCGCTGCCGCCGCTTACGGTAAAGTCTATCGCGGTCGTGTATGCGTATGCACCCGTTCCCGCCTGGTGCGAAGTCGCAATGATAGTTCCCGCTTTCTTGGGAGAGCGCGTATAGGTCACCTCTCCGACAAGAAGCGCGTTCTCGTCGAGGAAAGTTTTTGCCTCGCGCTCGCTCATACCGACGAATTCGGGCAGAGTAACGAGTACCTGCTCGGTTCCCGCGCTGACGTAGACGGTGATCATGCTTCCGGGCTCGATCTTTTCACCCGGCATCGGTACGGTAGCGTATACGTATCCCTCCGGGATCGCGGCGTTTTCCTCACGGATGATGTTTACCGCGTAACCCTCGGAACGGAGTTTTGTCTGCGCTATGCGCCAGTTCATCATAAGATAGTCGCCGAACGTGACAAGCTCGGGGCCGAGGCTGACGGAGATCGTCACGTGACACGGTGATTTTCTGCGAGCGCCTGCGGACGGCTTCTGCGAGATGACCGTGCCTTTTTCTACTGTGTTTGAGGTCAGATATTCAACGGTGACGATATAATCCTCCTCGTTGAAACCGAGCTCTTCTATAAGCTCTTCGCTGTATGCTACTCCGACGCTGTCGGGGACCTTAAGGCTTGAGGTGCCGGGAGCACCGAAATCAAGCGCGTCAAGTCCGTAAAAGACCGAAACGAGGCCGACAAAGCAAACTGCGCAGGCAATTCCGAGAGCGATGGGGAAGAAAGAGCGGCTCGGAGGTCTTTCCTTGCGGTTTTTATGTGAGCGCGCGTTGGCAGCCATCTGCTTCGGGGAAGGAACTGCGGCGAGGGGATTCTGTCCGAGTCTGCGTATCTGAACGAAGATGTCCTTCGCCGTCTGATAACGTCGGCGAGGGTCCTTTTCCATGCAGGTGAGTATCAACTGCTCAAGCCCGCGGGGAATCGATCTGTTGATCTTTCTCGGGGGCAGGGGTTTGTCGTGTATCTGCATCATAAGCACCGAAATGGGGCGCTCGTCGTCGAAGGGGAGCTTGCCCGTTGCCATTTCGTACATCATAACGCCGAAGGAGTAAAGGTCGGAGCGCGAGTCTGTCGACTTCGCCGCCGCCTGCTCGGGGCTGATGTAGTAAACGGTGCCGATCGCGTTATCGGAGATCGTTTTGCCCTTGTTTTTCTCGGGCACCTTTGCGATACCGAAGTCGGTTACCTTGATAAAACCGTCCTTAAGGACGAGAATATTCTGCGGCTTGATGTCGCGGTGAACGACACCGCGGCTGTGCGCGTGCTCAAGCGCGGCAAGGATCTGCTCCGAGAATGAGATGAATTCGTCAAAATCAAGCGCACCGCGCTTGTCCATATAGGTTCGCAGAGAGATTCCGTCGATATATTCCATGACGAGATATTTCTTCTCGGTCTTGAAGGATACCGCGCGGATGGATACGATGTTGGGGTGCGAAAGCATCGAAACGACCTTTGACTCGTTCGTGAATATCTCGAGCGATTCGCGGTCGTCCGCAACGTCGTCGCGAAGCATTTTTATCGCAACCGGGGAACCGTCTTTCAGATCGGTCGCTTTGAAGACGACACTCATTCCGCCGGTTCCGAGGAATTTTTCTATTTTATATCTCGAGTCGAGCGTTGTGCCGACCAGAGCTTTGTATGATAGGTTCTTTTCCATAATTTATAATTGTTATCCGTTATTTTCAGAGTTCGGCGATAACCACCGTGATGTTGTCGGGACCGCCCGCGTTGTTTGCGGCGGCAACGAGCCTTTCGGTCTTTTCGTTCAGCTCACCCTCGGAGCAGACTATCTCAGCGATCTCCTCGTCGCTTACGACACCGCAAAGACCGTCCGAGCAGAGAAGGAGGTAGCGAGGCGCATCGGGGAAGCCGGGGGCGGGGCTGAGGGAATGAATATCCGCAACAACGTCGCCGTCGATTCCGACCGCGCGGGTGATGATGTTTCTCATCGGCGAGGTCTTGGCTTCCTCGTATGTAAGCTGACCCATATCCACAAGCTGCTGGACATAGGAGTGATCCTTCGTCAGCTGTGTGATCTTGCCGTCCGAGATATCGTACATACGGCTGTCGCCGATGTTCAGCGAATATGCAAGCGTGTTCTCAACCACAAGAAGCGCAACGAGCGTGGTGCCCATATCGTCGTACTTGCCGTCCGAGTCGCGTGCTTCCTTGTAAACGGCGCGGTTAGCCTCGGATGCCGAAGCCGAGAGAGCAAATCGCAGACCTATACTGCCAAGGTCGGGCTCGTCCTCGGGATTGTCGGGCAGAATATGCTCGCGCATCGACTGAGCAAAGGTATCGAGTGCGATCCTGGAGGCTATCGCGCCTCCCGCCACTCCTCCCATACCGTCGCAAACTGCAAGCAGAGTGACACCGGGGAGGATCTCGTAGATACCGAAGCAATCCTGATTTTCTGTGCGTCGAACGCCGACGTCGGTCTTTCCGTAAAATTTCATGAGAACACCTTTCTACCGTGTTAAAATGATCTTGGTTTGAATGACTTATTTTTCTTCTTTATGCTGTCGTCTGAGCTGTCCGCAGGAAGCGTTGATGTCGGGGCCGAGCTTGCGGCGCACCGTTGCGCGTATGCCCTTCTTTTCAAGAGCCGCGCGGAATGCCTCGATCTTTTCGGGGGATGGGGGCATCAGTCCCGTTTCCTTGACGGGATTAACGGGGATGAGATTGACGTGTATCGGGAATTTCTCACCGCGAGAGGGTTTGCCGCGAAGCGCGGAGTTCAGCACTTGTGCAAGGTGGGCGGCATCTGCGGGCGAGGAGTTCTGAGAGTCGATGAGGGTGTATTCGAAGGAAATGCGCCGTCCCGTCGCGCGCCACCAGTCAAGGCAGGCGGAGAGAAGCTCGGAGACGTTCCATCGGTGGTTGATCGGCATTATCCTGTCCCTCACCTCGTCATCTGCGGCGTGGAGGGAGATCGAAAGGGTGATGGGAAGATCTTCGCGCATCAGCTTGCGGATACCGTCTACGTGTCCGCAGGTCGAAAGCGAGATGTGGCGGTAGCCGATGCAGATACCGCGCTCGTCGTTGACAAGGCACAGGAAGCGCAGGACGTTCTCGTAATTGTCCATCGGCTCGCCGATTCCCATAAGTACTATGTTTGAAATGCGCTCACCCATGTCGGCGGATGCCACGATCACCTGGCCGAGGATCTCGCCCGCGCTGAGGTCGCGTATCTTGCCGCCGATGGTGGAGGCACAGAAGGCGCAACCCATACGGCATCCGACCTGCGAGGAAACGCAGATGGTGTTGCCGTGGTTGTAGCGCATCACGACCGATTCGATGCACTCGCCGTCGTGCAGGCGGAAGAGGTATTTCACCGTGCCGTCCACTTTTGAGACGAGCTTTTGCTCGATCTCGGGCATACGCGAGGGCAGAGCCGATTCGATCTTTTCGGCGGTCGCCTTGGATATATTCGTCATCGCGCCCGGGCGCAGACCCTTGTGCAGTGCGGGAAATATCTGTCCCGCGCGGTATTTCGGCTCGCCGAGCGATACGATAAGCTCCTGCAGCTCCTCGGGATAGAGGGAGAGCAGGTCGGTTTGTTTGTTTTCCATATTTAAGACTTTATTTAAGACTTTCTTGTGAGTTTCGAAATGAAGAATCCGTCGTGTTCGGCTGTCGGATAAAGCGTCAGCATACCCGCGGGAGCGTCAAGTTCACCGACAGTGAAGGGAACGGCTTCAAAATCTTTATGTTCGGATAGGAATTTTTCTACGATATTTCCGTTTTCCTCGGGCAGGATCGTGCAGGTCGAGTAAACGAGCGTGCCGCCGATCTCGAGCGAATTTGCAACGGCACAGAGAATGGAGTACTGAAGCGGGGGGAGCTCCGCGTTCTTTTCGAGCGGACGGTACTTGATCTCGGTCTTCTTTGCCGCAACGCCGAGTCCTGAGCAGGGCACGTCGCAGATGATCTTCGAGTATTTTTCATCCGTGGGAAGGGAAGAATCGCGCTCCTCGGTCCTGATTATCGAAATACCGAGACGCTCAGCACCCGATGAGATAAGCGGAAGCTTGGAGGCGTGCAGATCGCGCGAGGTAATACTGCCTTTATCGTTCATCAGCATAGCCGCCGAGAAGGATTTTCCCCCGGGGCAGGCGCAGGCGTCAAGCAGAATGTCGCCCTCGCGCGGATCGAGTACGAGCGAGGAGATCTGCGAGGACTCGTCCTGAACGTAGCAGAGCCCCTCGGCGATCGCAGCGGGCAGACCCGAACCGTAAATTCTGATTCCGTAAGGGGAAACGGAAGTGGGTTCGCATTCAAATCCTTCGGATCTGAGAGCTTCGATAAGCCCGTCGCGGGTCGTTTTCAAAGTGTTTACGCGCAAAGTCAGCGCGGGAGTTTCAAGGTATGAGGCGAGAATGCTTTCTGACTTTTCTATACCGAAAAGCGAAATAAACTTCTCGCAAAGCTCGCGGGGAGCCGAATAAATGACCGAAAGTCGCTCGGAATCGGGCTTTTCGGGGAATTTGATCGAATCCGCGCGCAGATATGAGCGCAGAATCGCGTTGATAAAGCCGCGCGAGCGGGATCTCGCAAGGTTCACCGTTTCGTTGACGGCGGCGTGCGAGGGGATTCTGTCAAGGTAGCGGAGCTGATAAATCCCCATCCTCAACAGGCAAAGCGCGTCGCGGTCAAGTTTTGAAAGCGGAACTTTAGAGAATTTCTGAATTATATAATCCAGAGTTATGCGCCGCTCGGTGACTCCCGAAACGATCTGCGAAAGAAGCGCGCGGTCTGCGCCCTCAAAAGCATATTTCGATATCGCGGAGTCGATAAGTCGGTTTGAATAGCCCTCGCCTTCCTCTTTTTCCATTCGTATCAGAACGTCGAGGACGGCGCGGCGGACGTTTTTGCTCTCTGCCATTATCTTCTTCTGTTGTTCGAGAGGATGACGAGTCGAAGGATCTGAAGAAGCGATACCGCCAGCGCGGCAACGTAAGTCATCGCGGCGGCGCGGAGAACTTTACGAGCACCGTCGAGCTCTTCGTCGGTATAGTTGCCGGTTGCCTTGAGGGCCGCCATAGCACGGCGCGAGGCGTTGAATTCAACGGGCAGGGTCACGACCTGGAAAAATACCGCGACGGAGAATGCAAGAATTCCCGCCTGCATCATCAGATATCCGAAGCTCGTTTCGGGATTCCAGGAGGAAAAGAGGATTCCAAGCAGAAACAGCGGCATAGCAAGGCTCGATGCAAAATTGCAAACGGGTATGATCGTCATGCGAATCTTGATGGGACCGTAGCCCTCGGCGTGCTGAAGCGCGTGACCCGCCTCATGCGCCGCAACTCCGATAGCAGCGGCGGTGGAAACGCCACCTACAGTCTCGGAAAGGCTGATCGAATTGTCGCGGGGATCGTAGTGGTCGGTCATGCTACCCTTGATGCCCTTGATTGACACGTCGTTCACTTTTCCGTAAGAAAGCACCTGACGCACCGCATCCGCACCGGTAATACCGCGCGAAATTTTGACTTTTGAATATTTGTTAAATGTCGACTGCACCGAAACCTGCGCCCAAACGGTTATTAGAAGACCGATTATGACGAGAAAGTAGGTGGGGTCGAAGTAGTAGAAGAAAGGCATTGTTTGACTCCTTGACTTGGTAAAAAGCGTGAAATTATATTCTGATCCTTGCCGTAGTAAAAGTGACTAGTGGTTAGTGACTAGTGACTAGTGGAAGGAAGATTTTCTCACCAAGGTTCGAAAATCATTTTATTAAAATACTTTTTGAGCAAAGCGAAAAAAGTTACCATTAACTAGTCACTAGCCACTAGCCACTAGTCACTTCTTAATTCAGAACATCCCCGCAAGCGAGTTTTCGCCCTCTCAGATAATCGGCTGTGTCCATACGTCCCTTTCCCTCGGGAAGAACCTTTGTGATCTCGATTCTGCCGCAGCCGTCTTCGCCGCAGGCGATTATGATCGATTTGTCGGCGGACGTGACCTTGCCGATCTGTTCGGGCTTGCCGCTGTCGGCAACTCGGGATGCTACGAATTTGAGCATCTTGCCGTCGGGCATTCGTGCATAAGAGAGGGGAAATGGCGAAAGACCGCGTATCTTGTTATGGATAGTATCTGCATCCAGTGCGAAATTTATGAGGCATTCCGCTTTTTCTATTTTTGCGGCGTAGGTCGGCTCGATTCCCGTCGAATCCTGCGGAATGCGGACGAGAGTGCCCGCGCGGATGGCGTCGATGGTTTTCAGCATAAGTGAGCCGCCGACCTCTGCCATTTTGTCGTGAATGGTTTCAAAATTATCCTCGGGGAGGATATCGACGCGCTCGGTCAGCAGAATGTCGCCCGTGTCGATCCCGTCCGCCATCATCATCGTTGTGATGCCCGTGAACGCCTTGCCGTCGATGATCGCGCGCTGCATCGGCGCCGCGCCGCGATATTCGGGAAGGAGCGAGCCGTGGATGTTGATGCAGCCGTACTTGGGGTAATCGAGAACGTTTCTCGGCAGTATTTTGCCGTAAGCGGCAACGATTATCAGCTCGGGCTCGATCTCTTCAAGAAAAGCGGCAAATTCCTCACCCTTGAGGGTTGTCGGCTGATAAACGGGGATGCCCCGCTCGAGAGCGCAGACCTTGACAGCGGAAGGAGTCAGCTTGTAGCCGCGTCCAACGGGCCTGTCGGGGAGAGTGATGACGCCGATAACGTCCTCGCCTGCGTCACAGATTGCGCCGAGCGCAACTGCCGCAAAATCGGGCGTACCCATAAATAATATTTTCATTGTTGTACCTCACGTTTTTTGCCTGCACGAAGCAAGCGAAAAGTTTTGGTCCACCTTTTTCAAAAGGTGGCAGAGTTCGAGACAGCGTCTCGAACTAATGCAAAAGCTTCAGCTTTTGCCATCGCGCTTCAAAATCGTGAAGCTCTGCTTCTCGATTTTGGACAGAGTCAATACTTCCCGAATGTAGGGAAGTATTGCGCTCTGTCACCCCGCGCCCGAAGGGCGCACGATATGCCTGCGGCACGATATATTTCATACGATATGTCGGTTTGCACCGACGCGATATGTTCCGCAAGGCGAAACGTAAAGGTGAAAATCCGTACCGAATTTTTATTTCATTATATTTCGCCTTGGCATTTGTTGAGTGCGAAAAATCTTGAGCGGCGCTGACTGCCCACCCCACCCCCTCCCGCTTGCGGGAGGGGGATAAAGCAAGTCAGTGCCTTCGGCACACGATATATCGGCTTGCGCCGATACGATATGCTTCGCACGATATACCTACGGCGCGATATGTTCCGCACAGCGGAACGTTAATGTGAATTTCCGCCGCGGCGGAAATTTTCCTATTCGATCACGTTCGCGAAGCGAACATATCGTATCGAAGATATATCGTATTTATATATCACATGAGCGCAGCGAATATATCGTGTTTACCAACCCAAATTATCTCTCGCGTCTGCGCGCGTATTTTCTCAAACGCGGCGAAACTCGCTCCTCTTCCTCTTCGGGTTCGTACATATATTCCGCGACGTCGATGTAAAGTCTGCCGTCAAGGTGATCAGTTTCGTGGCAGATCGCGCGGGCGAGAAGCTCGGTGCCCTCAAGCACGTATTCCTCACCCTGACGGTTCAGCGCCTTGACCTTGACGTAATTCGGGCGCTTTACGTGTCCCGAGCGTCCGGGGAGGGAAAGACAACCCTCGCTGCCCTCCTGCTCACCCGAGGTTTCGATGATCTCGGGGTTGATCAGCTCCCATACCTGACCGGGCTCGGTCTCGATGACGACGGCGCGGAGAAGAACTCCGACCTGCGGTGCGGCAAGACCGACACCGTTTGCGGCACGCATCGTTTCGATCATATCGTCAAGAAGTGTGACGACGCGTGGCGTAATGCGCGGAACGGGGCGGCATACTGTGCGGAGGGTGGGATCGTTATCTGTAAGAATCTTTCTTTTAGCCATAATAATTTGTCCTTTATAAGTTTGTTGGATTGAAATCTATCGAAAGCGTCGGGGCATTTGCGCCCTCGGCGGGGAATTCGCTCAGTAATTGCGCGAAAAGGCGTCTTGTCTGCGTGCCCAGCTTGCATTTGACGACCATTCGCATTCGGTATCGCGAGTCGACTCGGTAAACGGGCGCCTCGAAGGGACCGAAGAGTATGAAGGGCAGATCGCGGTATTTTTCGGACGAAGTCAGCGCGCGGAGGTTTTCGTTCAGTATGTTCGAAGCCTTCAGCACGTCGCTTTCGATCTTGCCCGTCACCGTCAGAAGCGCGATGTCGCAATAGGGCGGAAAGGCAAGCGCGCGGCGCAGGCGGATCGTCCGCTTATAGAAGGTTTCGTAATCCTGCATGCTCGCAAGCTCGATGACCTCGTGGTCGGGGTTATTGGTCTGAATTATCGCGCGTCCCGCTTTGTCGCGGCGTCCGGCACGGCCGATGACCTGCGTAAGCAGAGCAAAGGTGCGCTCCTCGGCGCGGTAATCGTCGTAGTAAAGCGACGCGTCCGCAAGAAGTACTCCGACAAGCGTGACGTCGGGGAAGTCGTGACCTTTGGTGACCATCTGCGTTCCGAGAAGTATGTCTGCCTCGTGACGCTTGAATTTGCCAAGAAGCTCGCGGTATGAATTCTTAGTCTGCGTGGTGTCGGTGTCCATGCGGAGGATACGCGCTTCGGGAAGGAGGATGGAAAGCTCCTGCTCGACCCTCTGCGTGCCGTAGCCCATTCGGATAAGGTGCTCGGATCCGCACTCGGGACACTCTTTCGGCAAGGGCATTCGGCGTCCGCACCAATGGCAGACGAGCTCGCCCGAGTCGTAATTGTTCCGTCGCGTGTGATAAGTCATCGAAACACTGCACGATGGGCACTTGATCGCCTCTCCGCAAACGGCGCAGGAAACGTAATTGTTGTATCCGCGGCGGTTGAGAAATAGGATGGATTGCTCGCCCTTCTCGAAGGTTTCGACGAGCGCGGCGGAAAGATCGGCACCGATCGGCGTGACGTTGCCCGTTCTCGCCTCGCCTCGCATATCGGCGACAACGACCTCGGGAAGCACCGCGTTTCCGTAGCGTTTTGTAAGTTTAATTAAGGTATAAGCACCGTCCTCCGCCTTTTTTCTGCTTTCAAGCGACGGAGTTGCCGAGGCAAGAAGCATCAGAGCCTTCGAACAGGCACAGCGAAGACGGGCAATATCCCTCGCGTGGTAGCGCGGGGAAGAATCGGATTTGTAGGTGTGCTCCTGTTCCTCGTCGATGATGACGAGTCCAAGATGCTTTGTCGGCGCAAAGATGGCGGAGCGCGTTCCGATAACGAGCCTTGCCGCGCCGTTTTTGATGCGGCCCCAGGAATCCTGCCTCTCACCCGCCGACATCCCGGAGTGGAGCAGGGCAACTTCTTCGCCGTAGCGCGCGCAGAAGATCGAAAGCGTCTGCGGTGTCAGCGCGATCTCGGGCAGAAGAAGGATGACGTCGCGTCCCGATGCCAGAACGCGGTCGATCAGCGCGAGCATAACGCTCGTTTTTCCGCTTCCCGTAACCCCTTCAAGCAGAGCCGCGCGCGGCTCGCCCGATGAGTAAAGCTCGGTAAGCGTGGAAAGCGCCGCCGATTGCTCGTCGCTGAGGATCAGCTCGCGTTTTACGCTTGCCGCCTCGGCGTGGGCACTGATGAGGATAAGATCGCGGTTCAGCGCGCGCTTTTCCTCTGAAATAAGTCCCTTTTTGAGTAGCGCGGAAAGATGGGTGGACGTGATATTTCCGCCTTCGCGCAGTTCGAGGGATGACGTAGCCTCGCCGCGCTCCATAAGTTTGCGCAGAGCGAGAATTTGTCCCTCGGATTTGATCTTTGCGATTTTTTTGCCATCGATCACACCGCCCGAAATGTGTATTTCGGCGATTTCCTCATCCACGGCAAGCGAATAAAAGGATTCGCTTTTGCCCTCCGCGGGATCGCAGACCTCAAGCTCACGGCGGATGCAGCCCGCTTTCAGGAGCTTTTCGACCGATTCGGCGGTCTTCACTCCGAAACGGTATTTGAGAGCCTCCGCGCCCACGCGACCGCGGCTGACGATGACGTTGTATATCATCATTGCCTGCGCGTTTTCAAGGATGGTTTTCGTCGGAGCTTTTTCGGTTGGCGAATAGTATTCCTCAAGCCTCGAAAGCGCGGCTGAGGGAATCATTGCGTGGATGGCGTCCGACGTGGTGCAAAGAGTGGTAGAGCGCAGAAATCGCCAGATCTCGAGCATTTCGCCGTCAAGATGAAGTCCCTCCGCGCATTTTGCTAAGATGGGCTTGATCTTTCCCTCGGGCACCTCGGTGGTGTCCTTGACGGATGTGACGAGCGCGATGCGCCTGCGGTTTCCGTTGCCGAAGGGAAGTCCGACGAAGTCACCCGGGGTGATATTTATCCCCTCCGGGATGAGATAATCATATTCGCGGTCGAGCGAGAACGGCGCGTCAAGAAGGTACACGCCGGCGTATTTTGTTGACATAGCGTGAACCTCCGGGGAATTTAGTGACTAGTGGCTAGTGGCTAGTGGCTAGTGAAAGGTGAATTTCCGCAAAGCGGAAATTTTCCTATTGATCATTTTCCGCGAAGCGGAAATTATCATTCCGCCGAAGGCGGATTATCATTCTTGCGAAGCAAGATTATCATTCGCGCGAAGCGCGACAGCATCGCTCAGATGGCAAACCACCTTACGAATTATTAGGGTTTCCTTCGAAGCTCATTCCGTCTGCGGTCTTTTCGCAGATAACGTATTCACCGTCGTCGAGCTTGTCGATGGCGATCTTGACAGCTTTTCTGTCGCGGTAGTCTGCGTTGACTGCGTGCTCCATCATGGGGCGGTCGATGTCCTTGTTGCCGGTCAGTTGCTTTTCGGCGTTCTTGCGCTGGGTGGAATACTCGTCGGTGATGATGCGCGCGCACTTTGCGGTTGCGATAGCGAGCTGATAGCGGTTGTACTTGCCCTGAGTGAGCTTTGCGATGGTGGGATAGATCATGATGTTTCTCCTTTATTTGTGAAATAATAATTTTATAAATTTATTCTTCCTCGTCGCTCTCGGAGGTGTCACCTTCAAGTCGGCGTGCGATCTTTTCTGTTGTGAGCGCGGAAAGAATGACGTGCTCGGAGTCGGTGATGAGCACCGACCTTGTCTTGCGGCCGCAGGAAACGTCGATGATCCGTCCCATTTCCTTTGCGTCCTGCATTAGTCTTTTAACGGGGGCGGATTCGGGGCTGACAAGAGCGACGATGCGCTCTACGGCAACCGAGTTTCCGTACCCGATGCTGATGAATTTCATTGCTTTCAGGTCCTCTTATTCTATGTTTTGAATCTGCTCGCGGATCTTTTCGGATTCGTTTTTCATTTCAACGACGAGCTTTGCGATCTCGGCGTTCTGGCATTTTGACCCGATGGTGTTGATCTCGCGGCTCGATTCCTGAAGCTGGAAGTCAAACTTTCTGCCCACGGGAATGTCAAGCGCCGCCATGGATTCAAGCGCGTCGAAATGCGAGCGCAGACGGACAAGCTCCTCGTCGATGGCGATCTTGTCTGCCCAGATGGCGCATTCGGTCAGTATTCTGTTCTCGTCAACGGTGATGCGGTTGTCGGCAAGAACGGCGATGAGGCGCTGCTTTATGCGGTCGCGGGCGTTTTCGATCTCACCCTTGGAGATCTCTTCGATCCTTCCCGTAAGCTCACGCAGATGCGAGATCTTCGCAAGGATATCGCGGCGAAGATTTTCGCCCTCGCGCAGTCTTTCGGCAACGAATTCGCGGCAAGCCTCGTCGATGACGGGGAGAAGCTCCGCCCAGACAGCGTCAAGATCCTCGCCAACCTCACGGACGGCGAAGAGATCGCGGTTCTGCGCCACGGTCATGACCGAAATGTCGTCTGTAAGTCCGAATCTGTCGCGCAGCTCGCGAAGCGCGGCGATATATCCCTCTGCATATGCGGCGTCAAGCGTGAGCGTCGTGCCGGAGGATGAGGTCTTTGCATAATTGATGAAAACGTCAACGCGTCCGCGGCTTATCGGATGAGCGGTGACCGCACTCTTGATCCGCGCTTCAAGCGGCGAAAGGGTGCGCGGAGCCTTGACGCTCAGGTCAAGAAACTTGCTGTTGACCGATTTAAGCTCAACGGTGATCTCGCAGCTCTCGGAAAGAAGCGCCGCGCGGCCGTATGCTGTCATGCTTCTGAACATATTTTTACTCCTTTTCGGATGGGTCTGATATATAATATAATTAAATAACACTTATCCATTATGACATATATACTTAATTATACTATATTTTAAGAGAAAAGTCAAGTTCTTTATTCGCATTACTCTCTCAAGCGAAAAACTGCTGTAATTGATTTTGTAAAATTTTTATGAACACCGGCAAAAGACCGCGTTTTGTGTCGAAAGATGGCCTGCATTTGCGCAACTGTAAAAATATGGATATGTTTTACTTTGAAAAGATTGGAGATATGATATTTAGAAAGCAATGTTCGCACTCGCTAAATCAGCCTTCCCCAGTGGGGGAAGGTGGCGCGAAGCGACGAATGAGGCGCATAATAAGATACAGTTTTTCGCGTCAGCGAAAATCTTCCAAAACGTTGCTAACTAAATCTTTTGTTCTGAATTCGGATCGTAAAAATTACCCTACAAGTGGATATTTGCTAAATATGATTTAGAGAATGCTTTTTATTTGGTCAAACGGGAAGATTTTCTCGCTTCGCTCGAAAAACAGTATCTTATCAAAACGCCTCATTCACCACTTCGTGGTCCCCCTTCCCCCACCGGGGAAGGCTGATTTCGAGAGTGCGAACATAGTTTCCTTGGTAATGCTTAAATGATTACATAATACCGCCGTAGGTTTTTAGTACAAAATGTAAATTTTTTTTGAAAGTATGCAAAAATCGCGCATTTCGCGTAATAAAATGGCGCAAACCTCTTGAAAATTTGCAAAAAATATTATATAATATGGTGTAATTTTATGAAAACAAACCACGGAGGTATATTCACATGGTAACAGCCGGCGATTTCAAAAACGGTGTAACATTCGAGATGGAGGGCAACGTATTCCAGGTTGTCGAGTTCCAGCACGTTAAGCCCGGAAAGGGCGCGGCATTCGTCCGCACCAAGATGAAGAACGTAATTACCGGAGCGGTAATCGAGCGTTCCTTCTCCCCCACAGACAAGTTTGACAGCGCATATATCGAAAGAAGAGATATGCAGTATTCCTACTCTGACGGTGACCTTTACTACTTCATGGATATGGAGTCCTTTGATATGGTTCCCCTCAACAAGGAAGTTCTCCCCGATTCCTTCAAGTTCGTTAAGGAAGAGATGATGTGCAAGCTTTGCTCCTTCAAGGGCAAGGTATTCAGCGTTGAGCCTCCCACATTCGTTGATCTCGAGATCACCGATACCGATCCCGGTTTCGCAGGCAACACCGCAACCAACACCCTCAAGCCCGCAACCGTTGAGACCGGTGCTGAGATCAAGGTTCCCCTCTTCATCGAGGTTGGCGAGATCATCAAGATCGACACCAGAACCGGCGAGTATCTCTCCCGCGCATAATTCCGGAGGGCGTATTTATGGCACTCAAGGAAAAGGCAGCTTACCTTAAGGGTCTTGCTGACGGTCTTGATTTCGACAAGACCACCGCAGAGGGTAAGCTTATTGCCGCTATGCTCGAGCTCCTCGGCGAGATGACCGAGGCTATCGAAGAGATCGATGAAAATATCGACTACCTCGCTGATTACGTTGAGGAAGTGGATAAGGATCTCGGCGAGCTCGAAGAGTTCTGCTATGAGGACGACTGCGACTGCTGCGATTGCGACGACTGTGATTGCGATTGCGACGATTGCACCTGCCTTGCATGCCTCGAAGAAGGATTCGAATTCGACGACGAGGAAGAAGAGGAAGAAGAGAACGAGTAATTCGTTTTTCACTTGCAATATAACGGGGCTGTTCAGGTTTTATGACAGCCCCGTTCTTTGCTAAGTGGCTAGTGGCTAGTGACTAGTGGCTAGTGAAGGTAGCTTTTCTCGCGAGGCTCGAAAAGCATTTTAATTAATGGAGTTTTGATTATGGAGATAAAGGGATACGAGCAATTGACGGTATGGCAAAAATCGAAGGATCTTACTGTTGAAGTATATCGTTTAGTAAAACTGCTTCCTAAAGAAGAGCTTTATGCCCTTTCGGATCAAATGAGACGAGCGGCAGTTTCTATACCTTCAAACATTGCGGAAGGTCAAACCAGAGTAACCACAGGAGAATTTATTCAATTCTTGAATTTTGCAGCCGCATCAAATGCTGAACTGTTTACCCAATTATCAATTTGTGAAAGAGTTGGTTATATCTCACCCTCACAACTTAAAAATGCCAAGGGGTTATCATCCGAAATCTCGCGAATGTTATCAACTCTTCTAGTCAAACTCAATTCTATAAAATGATTTTCGAGCATCGCGAGAAAATCTTCCTTCACTAGTCACTAGCCACTAGCCACTAGTCACTTCTCTCAGTCAATCATCTGAACAAAATTCTATCACAAGCGAAGGAGAAAGATCATGTCAAAACCCAATATAATTCTGATAATGACCGACCAGCAGAGGTTTGATACCATCGCTGCGCTCGGCAACGATAAATATATCACTCCGAATCTCGACCGCCTGGCGCGGGAGGGAATGATATTTGATAACTGTTTCTGCGTTTCGCCGACCTGCATGCCCTCGCGCGCGGCGCTTTTCAACTGCAAATATCCCGGCAGAACGGGAGTTTACAGCAACAGCGACTCCTGGGAGCACTCTTGGGTCGAGCAGCTTGCCGATGCCGGATATCATTGTATAAACGTCGGCAAGATGCATACATACCCTTATGACGCGCCCTGCGGATTCCATCAGAGGTACGTTGTCGAGAACAAGGACCGTCGTTGCGACCGTATGGGACTTGATAACCGTTGCGGTCGCTTCGAGGACGAGCTTGACAAGTTCTTCTATTGGTCGGGCATGAAGAAGCCCGAGAGGAAGTACTTTGCCGAGCATTTTCCCGATTATTATGATGCAGTGGGCTGCTTCACTTGGCCTTTTGAGGAAAAATTCCATCATGATGCCTTTGTCGGAGACATGGCTTTGCGCGTTCTCGAGCACAGAAAGACGGATGAACCGCTCTTTTTGCAGATCGGATTCCCCGGTCCGCACCCGCCCTTCGATCCGCCGCAGAGATTCATTGACATGTACGACGGAGTCGAGTTTTCGGGCGAGATCATCAGCGCGGAGGAGGCAGACCGTCAGCCGAAGGCACAGCGAATGTTCCGCGAGAGAGGACACACGCGCGGTATGGACGGTGTCATCTGGCCCGAGGAGCCGACGCCCGAGCAGATCAAGCGTATGCGCAAGAATTACGCGGCGAACGTGACGATGATCGACGAAAAGATCGGACAGATCATGGACAGCCTCCGCGAAAAGGGATATCTTGACGATGCGATCGTGATCTTCACCTCCGACCACGGCGAATGCCTCGGCGACCACAGGCTTTTCGAAAAGTGGTGCATGTACGATTGTATCACGCGAATCCCCGCGATAGTCTGGGGAAGCGAAAAGTACGTAAAGTCCGGCGCGAGAAGCGCGGAACTCGTCGAACAGTTCGACGTTATGCACACCGTCCTCGAGATGGCGGGGATAAAGCTCCCCGACGATTGCCAGTCGATCTCGCTCGGTGCGTTCGATTCGGATATCAAGGGCCGCGATTGCGTCTTCGCCGAGCACGCCGTCGACCACGTTATGCGCGGATGTGAGTTCATGACGATGGCGAGAACGAAGGAGTGGAAATACGTCCACTATCAGAACGAGGAGAACGAGGACGAACTTTACGATCTCGTAGGCGACCCCGAGGAGAGAGTAAATCTCTATCACAATGAAAAATACCACGCCGAGCGCGACAGAATGATAATGCGAATGCTCGATTTCAAGTGTATGCATCATTACGGAGTTCCCGAGATCTATAAAGAGTGCTTCAAAAACGAGCCGCCGGTAAAATTATAGTGGCTAGTGACTAGTGGCTAGAGAATAGGTGATTTTTGCTGTCGCAAAAATAATTTTATTAAAAATTAACAGCGGAAAAGTTTTTGAAAATTCTTAAGAAACTTTTTTCAAAAAGTTTCTTAAGTCGCGCTCCGCAGAGCGCGAAATTCCCTTGCGCTTCGAGCCGACTGCGCCCCGCAGGCGGCTCGGAATGAGTCAACACTTCCTCCTCGGAGGAAGTGTTGCGCTCATTCACCTTTTTATTACATAGGAGTAAAAAATGAATAATAACCCCTTCGATAATTACAAAGGCACATCCGATTCTGCCGTGCGCGGGGGGCTGCGCGAGCTGCCGATGCGTTGGTATAAATTTCTTATTTACGTCGCGCTGTGGTTTTCCGCGGCGGTCAATATTCTCGGCGCGATCCCCTATTTTGCCGGAACTTCGCAGAGCGAGGAGATCATTGCGCAGTTTCCGATCCTTTCGACGATCGACCTTTTCTACGGCGTTCTGACGCTCGGAATGGGCGTGCTTGCACTCTACACCCGCTTTGCTCTTGCGGGATATAAGAAGACCGCGCCCCGACTCGTCGTCGGACTTTACGCCTACGGACTCGTCATCTCGCTCGGCTACAACGCCGCCGTGCTTGCGATCACCTCGTCCGCATATGCCCCCGTCGATCTGATCCTCACGGGCATGTCGGTCGTGACTTCGTTGATGATCAACGTCGCAATGGTGATCTGCAACCATATTTATTTTAAGAAGAGGAAAAGACTTTTTAATAAATAATTCGACCGCATTTTTGATATACGGCGAGTAACTCTCCGTTTACGCGAGTTGCTCGCCGTATGATTTATGGAAATATGCTGCCCCGGGGTGTATAATGTAATCAGCGCGTAGGGATACCTGACGTGACTTTACACCACACAAGGAGATTTCAAATTATGAAACAAATCGGAGAAAATATTGCAATTCTGCGCCGTGCAAGCGGAATGACGCAGGAACAGCTGGCAGATATTATCGGAGTTTCTGCGCAGTCGGTTTCAAAATGGGAGACAAGCACAACCATGCCCGATATTATGTTGCTACCTGTGATCGCCGACATATTCGGAGTTACGGTTGACGCGATGTACGGGCGGATAAAAGCAGATGAGAAAAAGAGCGCGGAGGATGTGTTTGCAGACACTATCAATAAGCTTCTTGAAGGTATAGGCAGTTATATGGAACAGCACAGTGCCGAAGAAATGAGCAAATACCGCGAAGCTCTTTTAGAAGATCCGCATCTCAAAACAGGAATTATGAGTTGCGGCGAGGGGTCGGTATGTTTCTGCGAAGAACTCGGCGCGGTGCTGTTGAAAAAGCAGAAAGACGAAGTGTTTGCGTCCGAAGGGGCTTCTCGAGTGCTTGATATGCTCGGTGAGGATGGTTTCCGCAAACTTGTACGCCATTTGTTTGAGGAAAAGTACAGCACTATGACAATAGGTTCGATAGCTAAAATGCTGACTTGTGAAACGGATACAGCAAAGAAATATTTGGAAACCTTGATTGCTTGGGGCATTTTGGAGACAGCTGTAGTTGATCTGGGTGAGGAAAAAATCACGGTTTACAGGGAAAGCTATTTTGCCCGAAATAAGCTGTTTATGCTGCAGGTTGTTGATGCGTATGCACGCGAAATAAGTATCAAGAAGAATCATTTGTACTGTTGGGCAGGATAAATAATTGCCGAGAGCGACCTTTTGGGTGACTCTCGGCAATTTTTATGTTATATGTTACCCTTGGTGTTTTTTCGGCAGAAGAATATCGCGCGGCGCTCTATACCCTCTTCGAGCAGATAATGCTGTTAGTTTGATATAATTGTATTACTCGATATTATATACAATACAGACTCCGCTCTCCTCATTCACCGCTCCTCGCGGTCCCCTTTCCCCGCTGGGGAACGCAAGAGGATATCTGCACACTCCTTCGATGTTCAGCGAACATCGTGTATTGCTATAGTTTTGTTTTGGCAGATTGGAATATTTTTATCAAATTATTCCGCACTCGTAATGGAGTTTTCGCAAACTGTTTTAATAAAATATTCCAATTTGATATGCAAAATTTTATTGCTAAATCATCTTCGCTGAACAGTTAGCGATTATCGCTAAACCCTCAGCGTTCCCCAGCGGGGAAAGGGGACCGCGAGGAGCGGTGAATGAGGAGAGCGGAGTCTGTACTGCATAAATGACAGGCGTACATATTAGCGCAAATATTTTTTGTTAGCGGTATTGGCGCAAGCGGGAGGGCAATTTTCATTATTCGATACCCCTAAATACTGCTAAAAATTCGCAAGCTATTGACTGATTCGCGGTTATGAGATATAATTGATAATAAATTTGAAAAAATAAAAAAATGTTGTAAGATTTCCTTTTTGTCGGAGTCTTATGTTTAGCAATTGCAAAATACAATAAAAACGCAATTTTACAATTGGCTATTTGAAAGGAGGTGGAAAGTAATGGAGTTCGAGGATATCTACAAGACGTATTTTAAGTCGGTCTATCTTTACATAATGCAGCTTTCGGGGAACGAGCACGTTGCCGAGGAGATAACAAGTGAAACCTTTTTCAAAGCGATAAAATCGATAAACGATTTCCGAGGCGACTGCGATATGCGTGTCTGGCTTTGCCAGATCGCAAAGAATACATACTATTCGAATTTGAAAAAGAACAAAAAGGTAGTCAGCATTGACGATCCCGGTCTGCAGAATATATCCGATCCCGACGATCTTGTCGATTCGCGCATCGGCGACCGCGAGGACGCGCGGCAAATACGAAAGATAATGCATTCGCTTCAGGACCCATACAAAGAGGTCTTTATGTGGCGGGTCTTCGGGGAGCTGTCGTTTAAGGATATCGGCGATATTTACGGAAAAACAGATAACTGGGCTTGCGTTACCTACCACCGCGCGGTAAAAATGATTCAAAAGAGATTGGAGGAGATCAAAAATGAAGAATGAATGCAGTGTCGTTCGTGATATTCTGCCCCTGTACCTCGAAAATATGGTCAGCGAGGAAACCGTGGAGTCGGTCAAAGAGCATCTTGATAGCTGTCCCGAGTGTGCGGCGGAATTTGAAAAACTAAAAATCGGAAAAAATATTGAAAAGATCGGCGAAGAAAATCAAAGTACTGCCGATAGCGAAATTGTAAATACGATGAAATCTCTCGGAAAGAAATACCGAAAAAAAATATTGAAAGCGGGAACTGTAATTGCCGCAATTACGGTCGTAATCTTCATCGGATTGTTTGTGTTTACTCAATTTTTTCCCGTGTACCGGATTTCAGAGATTGGAAAATATATTGATATGTATACCTTTGAAGAAATATCAAATGTTTTGTTTATCGGCTCAGCGGCTGACCGAAGCAAAGCACAATCGGTTCTTCGTTTGGCAGATAAAGCATTCAATGACGTAAGGCATACAAGAGCGGAAAACGAGGAAGAATACGGCTTGCTCGCCCGATATGCAACTTCTACCGACTCAAGACCCGATATGGCGTTCAACGAGCATTCTCTCGAGCTTTGGTCGGCACATCTAGGGGAAGATGAAGGAATGATCTGGGTCTATTATTCGTCCGAAACATTCGACCACGATGGAAATACCGTTCGCGGAAGTTGGCGTATTCCCTCGCTTTGGATAGTCGAAAAGAACGAAACGGGCGAATGGGTTGTTGTAAAAATCAAAGAAGCACCGTAATTCTGATTTATTTGAGGATAAAACGTAATCGAAAAAGCTTAATAAAAACCTGCGCTGTCGTTAATTCATCAACGGCAGAGCAGGTTTTTCATTGTTCATAGAGTGAAGGAGCAAAAATCTCCCGCGAGGGGAGATTTTACTCCTTCCAA